>NZ_JAGXKC010000003.1:0-178313 GCF_019091045.1 Stenotrophomonas sp. GbtcB23
TGGACTCGACCACGCGGCAGGCGGGCACTTCCTTCTTCAGCCCCTTCGCATACGGGTACCAGTCCAGTGGATGCCGGCTGACCGTACTGAACGAAATGTGCCGCTGCTGCTTGACCAGCACCGACTGCAGGCCGGCGCCCAGTACCAGTACGGCCAACCCCAGCAGTACCCAGCGCCCGTTGGTCCGGGGGCCGCGCGAGCCATGCCGCAGCGGCTGCTCCACCCAGCGCCAGGACAGCCACGCCAGCGCGAACACCAGCGCCACCGCGCACGCCCCGGCCAGCACGGTTTCCAGCCCCACGGACCAGCGGAACAGCACGAACACCGGCCAATGCCACAGGTACAGCGAGTAGGAGAGCTTGCCGACCCAGACCATCGGCGGGCTGGCCAGCGCGCGCCCGGTCCAGCCCTGCGGATGTCGCTGCAGCAGCCCCAGCAGCACCACCGTGGAGAGCACCGGCCACAGCCCGTCCGGCCACGGCGAGTGGCCCGGTCGCGCCGCCCACAACCCGTAGCCCAGCCCCGCCACCGCCAGCAGCAGCAAAGGCGAACGCCACGACAGTCCACGCGCCAGCGGCGCCGCATCGAAACGACCGGCCAGCGTCATTGCCTGGTACAGCAGCACGCCAGCACCCAGCTGCCAGAACCGCGTGGTGGTGACGTAGAACGCCTGGATCTCCTGCCCGCCCTGCCCGACCAGCCGCAGCGCGTAGGCCAGCGACGCGACGGTAGCGACGGCGAACAAACCCAGCGACAGTACGCGCGCCCGCCCGCCCCGCGACCACGCCACGAACAGCAGCGGGAACAGCAGGTAGAACTGCTCCTCCACGCCCAGCGACCAGGTGTGCGTGTACGGATTGAATTCGGTGCGCGGCGAGAAGTAGTCGTTGCCGGTGGCGGCCAGCACCCAGTTGCTCAGCCCGAAAAATGCGCGGCGGCCAGTCTTGTCGCTGGTTTCGCTGAGCCAGGATTCTGGAATGAACAGCGCACTGAACAGCGCGGTGACCAGCAGGCACACCACCAGCGCCGGCACGATCCGGCGGATGCGGCGCGCGTAGAAACGCAGCAGGCCCTGCCAGCCGCCGAGCGCCGGCAGGCGATCGACCGAGGCGCTGACCACGAAGCCGGAGATCACGAAAAACACATCCACACCGGTGAAGCCACCGGGCAGCCAGCTCGCTTTGAGGTGGTACAGGATGACCGACAACACGGCGACCGCACGCAGGCCGTCGATATGCGGGACGTAGGTTTGTCGCAATTGGCTTTCCTGCATGCACACTCCTTTGCCGCACGACCAACGGTCGTGCGCTACCGCATTCAACCCGTCAGGTAGGTATCGACCGTCGGTCGATACCCGCTTTTTTTTACCAGACCAGGTCGTCAGGTACCTGGTAGGCCGGATCGGCGTACGGGTCGTCTTCGGCCGGGGCGTTGGGGTCCACGCGCAGTGCCACGGCCGGGGCGAAGATCGCTTCGGCTTCGTCCAGCACCGCTGCGGTCACCAGCAGGTAGCGGCCGGTGCTCTGCAGCACGCCCAGTTCGCCGGCGTTGAGCTGGCGCAGCTGCTCGGCAGTGACATAGATCCGCTTGATCTTGCCGCCGTACGGGAAGTGCCGCGCGATGTCGGCCGCTTCATCGTTGAGCGCCTTGTCCTTGAGCAGCTCGTCGAGCTTGACCTTGGCTTCGCGGCGCACACGCGCCTCTTCCTGCTTCAGCCGCTCGGCTTCGATGCGGTCGTCTTTTTCCTTCTGCGCGCGGATCGCGTAGGCCTTGGCCAGGTCGATGTCCTCGCGCGAGCGCGGCTTGCCCTGGCCGGGGTTCTGGCCCTGGCCGGGACGTGCGTTGCCGCCGGGGCGGCCCTTGCCCTGGGGGCCACGACGGGCATCGCCCTCGCGCGGCGGGCGCTGGCCATCGCGCGGCCCACGGGCGCCCTCACCGGCCTTGGCCTGCGGTCGGGCACCCTGCGGCGCGTTGGAGGGCCGGCCATCGCGGCGGGCGTCGGGCTTGCGTTCGGGCTTGGGCGCGGCTTTGAAGCCAAGGCCCAGCAGCTGGTCGCGGAGGGTATCGCTCATGACGTTGGGTCGATCAGTAGTGCGGGGGCGGCGGTTCTTCGCCCGAATCGGAATACAGCGCGTTGCGGACCTTGCCCAGGTCCTCCAGCAGCAGGCGGGTCAGGTCCGCGTTGCGGCTGCCCTCGATGCGGGCATCGGCCAGGGCTTCGCTCAGCTCGGCCAAGGCCTGTTCCTGGAAGGACACCCGCATTTCAAGTTCGACCAAGCGCGCTTCCAGCGCCTGCTCACGCGCGGTGGGAGTGGAATCATGCATGCAGCGAACGTCCCCGGCCAATGCCGTAATAGGCCAGGCCCGCGGCTTCGATCTCCTGCGGGTCGTACAGGTTGCGACCGTCGAACACGACGGCGTCTTTCAGCGTGTCACGCAGGTGGGCGAAATCCGGGCTGCGGAACTGCTTCCATTCGGTGACCACCACCAGCGCATCGGCGCCGTCCAGTGCGTCATTGGCGCTGTCGCAGAACACCAGGTCGTCGCGCTCGCCGAAGATGCGGCGGGCCTCGTCGGTGGCTTCCGGGTCGTACGCGCGGACGGTGGCACCGCCTTCCCACAGCTGTGCCAGCAGGCGGCGGCTGGAGGCTTCGCGCATGTCATCGGTGTTCGGCTTGAAGGCCAGGCCCCACACCGCGAAGGTGCGGCCGCGCACGCCCTCATCCTCGCCACGGTCGTAGTGGCGCTGGATCAGCTGGAACAGGTGCCCCTTCTGCGCATCGTTGACCGCTTCCACCGCATTGAGCAGCTTGGGCTCATGCCCGTACTGCTGCGCGGTGCGGGCCAGCGCCTGCACGTCCTTGGGGAAACACGAGCCGCCGTAACCGGCGCCCGGGTAGATGAAGTGCCAGCCGATGCGCGGGTCCGAGCCGATGCCCTGGCGGACCTGTTCGACATCGGCACCGACCTTCTCGGCGATGTTGGCGATTTCGTTCATAAACGAAATCTTGGTCGCCAGCATGGCGTTGGCGGCGTACTTGGTCAGCTCAGCCGAGCGCACGTCCATTTCCACCACGCGGTCGTGGTTGCGGTTGAACGGTGCGTACAGGCGGCGCATCAGCGCCACGGAATCGGCATTGGCCGCGCCGATCACGATACGGTCCGGCCGCATGCAGTCGGCCACGGCGTCGCCTTCCTTGAGGAATTCGGGGTTGGAGACCACGTCGAAGGCGATCTCCTCGCCGCGCTCGGCCAGCGCCTGGGCGATGGCGGCACGGACCTTGTCGGCCGTGCCTACCGGCACGGTCGACTTGTTCACCACCACGGTCGGCACACGCATGTGCCGGCCGATGGTGCGGGCCACGGCCAGCACGTACTGCAGGTCGGCGCTGCCGTCCTCGTCCGGTGGCGTGCCCACGGCAATGAAGATCACCTGGCCATGCGCGATCGCCGCCTCGGCGTCGGTGGTGAAGGCCAGCCGCAACGCGGCATGGTTGGCCTTGACCATCGGCTCCAGGCCCGGCTCATAGATCGGGATGACGCCGCGGTTGAGGCCATCCACCTTGGCCTGGTCGATATCGACGCAGACCACCTGGTGGCCGACATCGGCCAGGCAGGTACCCGTGACCAGACCGACGTAGCCGGTACCGAAGATTGAGACGCGCATGTCCGTGTTGACTCCAGTTCCGTTTTACGGAGCAATGCCCAGCAGTTCGACGTCGAAGGTCAGCGTCGCGTTCGGACCGATCGGACCGCCCGGGGTGCCCTGCTCGCCATAGGCCAGCTCGCCCGGGATCCAGAAGCGGTACTTGGCGCCGACCGGCATCAGCTGCACGCCTTCCGACCAGCCCTTGACCACCTGGTCCAGGCCGAACTCGATCGGCTGGCCACGCTGGATGCTGCTGTCGAAGACGGTGCCGTCGAGCAGCTTGCCTTCGTAATGCACCTTGACCTTGCTGGTGGGGAGCGGGCGCTCGCCCGAACCGGGACGGATCACCTGGTACTGCAGGCCCGACGCGGTGGTGACCACGCCCGGCACGGTCTTGTTCTTGGCCATGAAGTCATTGCCGGCGCGGCGGTTGGTCTCGCCCTGGGCGGCGGCCTTGGCCTGCATTTCCGCCTGCTGGGCGGCCATGAAGCCTTCCATCGTGGCCTGGGCCTGTTCGGCGGTCATCTTCGGGGTGCCCTTGGCGAACGCGGTCTGCACGGCGTCGAACAACGCGTCCAGGTCGACCTGGTCCTTCAGCGGCGCCAGCGACGGGCCCACGGCATAGCTGCCCAGCATCAGGCCGACCTGTTCACGGTCCACCTTCGGCGGCTCGGTGCCCGGGGCCATGCCCGGAACCGGCTGGCCGGCCTTGACGGCCATCGCCATGCGCAGCGCCTGGTCGGTCTTCTGCGCCTGTTCCTGGGTGATCAGCGGCTGCTTGCCTTCGAAGGCGTTGGTCACCGCGCGGCGCAGGGCCGCGATGTCGATCTGGTCGGCAATCGGCTCGAAGGACTTGGCCACGTCCATACCAATGGCGTAGCCGACTTTTTCACGCTGGGAGGTCAAAGCAGAAGTCTCCTTGGCGGCCGCGCCTGCGGCCGGTTGTTGCGACATCACGGTACCGGTGGCACCCATCGCCAGAATCAGAACCGACGCCGCAGCGCCGCGCATTCCCATCTTCATTTGCTGCTTTCCTGGAAGTGACTGGACGCCGACGTCGGCGCGAAAGCGATCATTGTCGCACGCACGTGCGAGATGTCGAGGATGTCAGCGCTTTGCAGGCGCAACGGACAGCTCACGTTCGATTGCCGCCACCAGTTCCTTGTCGTCCGGCTTGACCTTGCTGGAGAACTGCGCCACCACCCGGCCATCGCGCGACAGCAGGTACTTGTGGAAGTTCCAGCCGGGCGCAACGCCGGTGGCGGCGGTCAGGCGCTGGTACAGCGGCGTGGCGTCGGTGCCGGTGACCTGCACTTTCTGGAACATCGGGAACTTCACACCATAGGTAAGCGTGCAGAACTCCTGGATCTCCTTCTCGCTGCCCGGCTCCTGGCCCTTGAAATCATTGGACGGGAAGCCCAGCACCGAGAAGCCGCGCGCGGCGTATCGGGTCTGCAGCCCTTCCAGCGCCTCGTATTGCGGGGTGAAGCCGCACTTGCTGGCGGTATTGACCACCAGCAGCACCTTGCCGCCGTACTGCTTTTCCAGGTTCACCTCGGTCTTGCCGGCCAGCGGCCGGTAGTCGAGGTCAAGCAGATCCGCGGCCTGGGCGGACCCGGCGCCCAGCATCCCGACCAGCAGCAGCCCACTGCCCCAGCGGCGGGCGCGCGCCCGGGTGGCGTGGAACGGGGAAGTCGCGCGGTGGGACTGGGGCATTGGAAACTCCGGTAAAGAGGCTGGAAAACCCTGTCCTGCAGGGGAAGGCGGACTATATCACCGGGGGTTTCAGTGCGCGGTTGACGTAGATGGCCGTCACGCGGCTGAATACCTGCAGACTGACCCCGGCGCACCGCGGCACCATCAATCGCTTGATAATCAATGCGTTAACGCAATCGCGCCGCCATCGTCATGCCCATGCCATCAGTTGGGGTGTGTCGGGTATTGCACTTGGCTGTGCCGGTGTTATAGTTGCATACAACACCAGTCACCTGATGCAGGGGAAGCCCATGAACCGCATGCGCCACCACTCCGCCAAAGCCCTGACAGCCGCGTCCGCGCTGCTGTTGCTGGGCTGGTTCAGCATCCCTGCCGGTGACCGTGGCAGCGAGACCGCCACCGGTGCGTTTGAAAGCCCGCAGGACGCAGGCGTCATCCAGGCAGGGAACGCCGACGGCGCCCCCACGCCTCCCCGCCGGCTGCACAGCTCCCTGTCCATGCCTTACTTCTCATTCGCACAGTCGCTGAACCCACGGAGCTGACCATGAGCGATATCCAATGGAGCGATGGTGCTCCGATCTACCGTCAGCTGAAAGAACGCGTGATTGCCATGATGCTCGACAGCATCATCAAGCCCGGCGACGCGCTGCCTTCGGTCCGACAGGTGGCCGCCGAGTACCAGCTCAATCCCATCACCGTTTCGCGCGCCTACCAGGAACTGGCCGATGAAGGCCTGGTCGAGAAGCGCCGCGGCCTGGGCATGTTCATGACCGAAGAAGCGGCCACGCAGCTGCGCAGCAGCGAGCGCGACCGGTTCCTCAATGAAGAATGGCCGCTGGTCCTGGAGCGCATCCAGCGCCTGGGCCTGCGCCTCGACGAATTGCTGCCCCAGGGGAAATCCTCATGAATGCCGTTGCTAGTGATGTCGTCATTTCCGCTCGTGGCCTGCGCAAGGCCTACAAATCCACGCTCGCGCTGGACAACACCAGCTTCACCATCGCCCCGGGCCGGATCACCGGCCTGATCGGCCCCAACGGCGCGGGCAAGACCACCCTGCTCAAGGCGCTGCTGGGCCTGACCCAGGTCGAGGGCGAGCTGAGCGTGCTGGGCCTGGACCCGACCGTGCAGCGCAACGCGCTGATGAATGATGTGTGCTTCATCGCCGACGTGGCGGTGCTGCCGCGCTGGATGAAGGTGCGCGAGGCGATCGATTTCGTCGCCGGGGTCCACCCGCGCTTCGATCGTGCCCGCTGCGAACGCTTCCTGGCCTCCACCAAGCTGCAGCCGCGCCAGCGCGTACGTGAACTGTCCAAGGGCATGATCGTGCAGCTGCACCTGGCACTGGTGATGGCCATCGACGCCAAGGTGCTGGTGCTGGACGAGCCCACCCTGGGCCTGGACATCCTGTACCGCAAGGAGTTCTACCAGCGCCTGCTGGAAGACTATTTCGACGAGCAGAAGACGATCATCGTGACCACCCACCAGGTGGAAGAGATCGAACACATCCTCACCGACGTGATGTTCATCCGCGACGGCCGCATCGTGCTCACCACCGACATGGAAGACGTCGGCGAGCGCTACACCGAAGTGCTGGTGTCGGCCGAAACGCTGGAAGCGGCGCGTGCGCTGAAGCCGATCGACGAGCGCAGCCTGCCGTTCGGCAAGACCGTGCTGCTGTTCGACGGGGTGCCGCGCGCCCAGCTCACGCCGCTTGGCGAAATCCGCAGCCCGGGGCTGGCGGATCTGTTCGTGGCCATCATGAAGGGAACCTACGCATGAACACCGTCCACTTCCACCCCATCAGCAAGGCCAGCACCTTCAAGTGGCTGCTCAAGCGTGAGTACTGGGAAAACCGCGGCGGTTTCCTGTGGGCACCGCTGATCGCCGGCGGCATTTCGCTGGTGATGAGCCTGATCGGCATCCTGCTCGGCCTGTGGGGCCTGCGCCGCGCGGCCGAGAGCGGTGACCTGCACATCGACAACACCAACATCAATGTCAACGGCCTGGACCTGAAGCTGCTGACCGCCCACATGGATGCCAAGGGCATGGCCGACCTGGGCAATGCCCTGGACGCCACCCTGGTACTCAGCTCGCTGTGGCCGTTCGTGGTGCTGGCCTTCGTGGTGTTCTTCTACTGCCTGGGCGCCCTCTACGACGACCGCCGCGACCGCAGCATCCTGTTCTGGAAGTCGCTGCCGCTGTCGGACACGCAGACCGTGCTGTCCAAGGCGCTGAGCGCGCTGCTGGTGGCCCCGGTGATCGCGGTGATCGCCTCGGTGCTGACCATGTTCGGCTTCATGGCGATCCTCTCGGTGGTGGTGCTGGCCCATGGCGGCAACCCGCTGACCCTGATCTGGGGCCCGGCCAGCCCGCTGGCGTTCGTGGCCAGCCACCTGTCCTGGCTGCCGGTGTACCTGCTGTGGGCCCTGCCGACCGTGGGCTGGCTGCTGATGTGGTCGGCGTGGGCCAAGTCCAAGCCGTTCCTGTGGGCCGTCATGCTGCCGCTGTTTGCCGGCATCATCGTCAGCACCACCCATGTCATGAATCTGTTCAACATGACCAGCGGCTGGTTCTGGCAGCACATCGTCGGCCGCCTGCTGCTGGGCACGCTGCCGGGCAGCGACCTGTTCTACCGCACCGACCAGCTGCAGTCGGTGATGCGCGACAGCGACAACGTGGCCGCGGCGCTGTCGCCGTCCAGCCAGCTGGCCGCACTCGCCCTGCCCGAGCTGTGGATCGGCGCTGCCTTCGGTGTCGCGTTCATCATCATCGCCATCCGCCTGCGCCGCCGCGCCGGCGAAATCTGACCCCGCTTCCTTCGAGGACCCGCCCATGATCCGCAAGCTCGTCGTCGCTTCCCTGCTGTTGCTGCCGCTGACCGCACTGGCCGATGAACCGCAGTGCCGGTTCAACGCCCCGCGTGACCTCAAGCTCGACGTCGCCGGCGCGAAGGCCGTGGTATTCGAGGTGAACCAGCACGACCTGGTGCTGCAGGCCGGCCCGGGCGCGGCCCAGCTCAGTGGCCGCGCCTGCGCCTCCAATGCGGACTGGTTGAGCCAGCTGACCGTGACCCAGAAGAAGGTCGGCGACAAGCTGGTGGTGCAGCTGCAGCGCGAAAACCAGGGCCTGAACTGGAACACCGGCGGCAGCAACTACGCCTACCTGGACCTGCGCGGCACGATCCCGGCCAATGTGCTGGTGCAGATGAAGGTCGGCTCGGGCGATGCCAGCGTGACCGGGGCTTATTCGCTCAGCGCCGATGTCGGCTCGGGCGACATCAAGCTGCGCGATATCAGGGGCCTGGTGACGGCGGCGATCGGCTCGGGCGATGTGGAGCTCGACGGTGCCGGTGCGCTGAACCTGCTGTCGATCGGCTCGGGCGATTTCACCGCCCGCAACCTGCGCGGCAACGCCACGGTCGGCACGATCGGCTCGGGCGACCTCACCCTGGACGGGGTCGCCGGCAATGTCGATATCAAGACGGTCGGTTCGGGCGATGTGGACCTGCGCCAGGTCAAGGGCAACGTCAGCCTGGGCAACATCGGTTCGGGCGATTTCGAAGCCCGCGCGGTGGGCGGCAGCGTCAAGGTCGAGCGGCACGGCTCGGGCGACGTGACGGTCCGCGATGTAGGCGGCGACCTGACGGTGGCCAACAGTGGCAGCGGCGACATCAACCACAGCGACGTGCGCGGCAAGCTGCAGCTGCCGCGCGGCAAATAAGGGGACCCCACCATGAACATGCGACTGCTGCTGCCCACCCTGCTGCTGTGCCTGCCGTTGGCGGCCTGCAGCAACACGGATTCAAACAAGACCGACCCGGCCACGGGCAAGCCGGTGGTGGATGCCGATTCGATCGGCAAGAAGGTGAAGGACGCCACGGACAAGGCGCGGGTGGAAATCGCCCAGGGCAACATCAAGATTTCCAACGACCAGAACGACAAGGCCGAGATCACCCCTCAGGGCGACCTGCTGATCAACGGCAAGGCGGTCACCATCGATGCCCAGCAGCGGGCGCTGCTGCTGGACTACCGCAGGCAGGTGGAAAAGCTGGCGGGCGCAGGCATGGACATCGGCGTGGCCGGTGCCAGCCTGGGCGTGAAGGCCGCTGGCGAAGCGCTGCGCGGGGTGTTCTCCGGCGACACGCAGGGCATCGAGGAGCGGGTGAATGCGGAAGCGGCCAAGATCGAAGCCAGCGCCAAGCAGCTGTGCGAGCTGCTGCCGACGATGATGGCCAAGCAGCAGGCGCTGGCGGCGGCGCTGCCGGCGTTCAAGCCTTACGCCACCATGGACCAGAGCGACGTCGACGACTGCCATAACTGAGCCGTCGGCAGCTGCGACATCCGGTCGCAGGCAGGCCCGCTGCACGGGGGGAGGGCTACACTAGCCCTCCCCTTTTTTGTGCACTGCCGGCCATGAAGAAGCTGTACCTCCTGCTGTTGGCCCTGTTCTGCCTTGCCGCTACCGGCTGCGACCAGGAATACCGCAACCACCGCGCCGAGCGCGGCAAGCCGAAGATCACCGTCAGCGACGGCATGGTCACCGTGCGCCGCGCGCCGGCGCCGAACATCATCGTGCTGCCCAACGGCCACATGAAGATCGACGAGATCGAAATTCCGCTCGACGACAGCCAGCACGCGCTGCTGCAGCAGATGTTCGGCCAGCTGCAGGTGTTGCGCCAGAACACGCTCACCGATGCCCCGTACGACCCGGACAAGCGCGCGGTGAAGATCCAGGTGCCGCCGGGCATGCAGCCGATCCCGCCGGATCTGGTCACGCGTGTTCCGCAGTTCAAGGATTACACCGAGACGTTCGACAATTTGATGGCGGATCGGCGGTAAGCGCGTAAGTCAAACGCCAGAGCCTTGGTCTGCGGGATTCTGCGCGCAGGGCCGGCGGGTGCGGGGGTACGGGGGGCGCCGTGAACCCATCCATGGGGGCTCTTGCGAAACATCCATGTTTCGCAAAGCCCCCGTACCCCCGCACCCGCCGACCCTCGGACAGGTGGCTGGTGCGCAACGGAGATCAACGGCAACGGCAACGGCAACGGCAACGGCAACGCCGATTGTTTTCATGCGTCATCGAACGTGGTGGCGTTCCGTGCGGTCGTTTGGGAACCGACCCTACCCCGCCCCCGCGAAATCAGCGCAACCGCGTAGAGCCACGCCATGCGTGGCTGCTTCTCCCATCCGCCGGCGACCACCTGTCTGGGGCGGCCGGCGGGCAGCCCCCGTAGGGACTGTCAAAAACATGGATGTTTTTGCCAAGCCCCCAAGGATGGGTTTACGGCGTGTCCCGTAGGGGGCTGCCCGACGGCCGCCCCGCTCTCAAAGATGGAAACGCTGCTGTTGGCTGTTGGCTGTTGGCTGTTGGCTGTTGGCTGTTTGCTGTTGGCTGTTTGCTGTTGGCCGTTAGCGCTTAACCACCGCCACCACCACCACCGGCATGAATGCCGCCAGCCGTCAGCGCCGCCGGATCCAGCAACCGCCGCAGTTCGGCTTCGGACAACCCACTGTCTTCCTTGGCCACGTCCAAGACCGGCCGCTGCTCCTTGTAGGCACGCTTGGCGATGGCGGCTGCTTTTTCGTACCCGATGATCGGGTTCAACGCCGTCACCAGGATCGGGTTGCGGCCCAGCGCCTCGCGTACGCGGTCTTCGCGCACTTTCAGCCCGGCGATGGCCGTGTCGGCCAGCAGCCGCGAGATGTTGGAGAGCAGGCCGATGCCATCCAGCAGGTTCGCCGCGATCAGCGGCAGCGTCACGTTCAACTGGAAGTTGCCCGTCTGCCCCGCCACCGTGATCGCCGTGTGGTGCCCGATCACCTGCGCGCACACCATCACCGTCGCCTCCGGAATCACCGGATTGACCTTGCCCGGCATGATCGAACTGCCCGGCTGCAGCGCCGGCAGCTCGATCTCGCCCAGGCCCGCCAGCGGACCGGCATTCATCCAGCGCAGGTCGTTGGCGATCTTGATCAGCGCCACCGCCAGCGCATTGAGCTGGCCCGACAGCTCCACCGCATCGTCCTGCGCGGCCAGGCCCTCGAATTTATTTTCCGCGCTGTCAAAGCGCACCCCGGTCTGCTGCTTCAGGCGCTTGGCCACCCGCTCGCCGAAGCGCGGGTCCGCATTGATGCCCGTGCCGATCGCCGTGCCACCCAGCGGCAGCCGGCGCAGCCGCTTGAGGCTGTCTTCCAGGCGCTCCTGCGCCGACGACAGCTGCGCCGACCAGGCACCGAATTCCTGTTCAAAGGTCAGCGGCATCGCATCCATCAGGTGCGTGCGACCGGTCTTGACCACCTTGCGCAGCGCGCGGCCGCGCTTGTCGATGGTCTTGCGCAGGTGCACCAGCGCCGGCAGCAGCTGCTCCTGTACGCCCAGCAGCGCCGATACCCGCAACGCCGTCGGGATCACATCGTTCGAGCTCTGGCCCTGGTTGACGTGGTCGTTCGGATGCACCGTGGTCTTGCCCGCCTTGCCCGCGCGGTTGGCCAGCGTGGCGATGACCTCGTTGGCATTCATGTTCGACGACGTGCCCGACCCGGTCTGGTAGATGTCGATCGGGAAGTGCGCATCGTGGCGGCCCTCGGCCACTTCGTCGGCCGCGCTTTCAATGGCCTTGCCGATGTTCTTCGGCAGGTGGCCCAGCTCGGCGTTGACCGCCGCTGCGGCGCCCTTCACCAGGCCCAGCGCGCGGATGAAACCGCGCGGCATGCGTTGGCCCGAGACCGGGAAGTTGTCCACCGCGCGCTGCGTCTGCGCGCCCCACAGCGCATCTGCAGGCACCTGCAGTTCGCCCATGCTGTCGTGCTCGGTCCTGAAACCCTTGCTCATTGCATCACTCCGCGATTCTTTCAGTTGGGAAAGGGAACGGCGGCTGGCAACGGGCCTTCATTCCCTGGCTGGCGGCTGCGATCACGATACTCCCAAGCGGGAATGAATCCCAACCGCAGTCCGCATCGGCTAGACTCGGAATTCGTGTTCATTCAGACAGTATCCCGCTTCCCATGGGCGACGACCCCCACTGTAGTGCGTGCCACGACCAACGGTATGCCCGGCCTTGCCGTGCCCCCCTTCGGGGCCGTCGCTATGCGACGTTACTCGCGGCTACGCCGCTCCTTTCGTGGCCTACCTGTTTCTTCCCCGCCGTCACCAGCAGCGCATGGCGCCGAGGGCGCCCATGATCGTCGGCAACCTGCTGCTCCTGCTGCTGGCCCTGTTCCTGGTAGTGCTCAACGGCTTCTTCGTGGCCGCCGAGTTCGCCCTGGTCAAACTGCGCCACACCCAGGCCGTCGGCTTGGCTGCCAGGCACGGCTGGCGCGGCCGCCTGCTACTCAACGTGCATTCGCACCTGGATGCCTACCTCTCGGCCTGCCAGCTCGGCATCACCCTGTCCTCGCTGGGCCTGGGCTGGGTCGGTGAACCCGCGTTCGCGCACCTGCTGCAGCCGCTGTTCGATGCGCTCGGCATGGGCCCGGAAGGCGCACGCCTGACCGCCTTCATCATCGCCTTCAGCCTGATCTCGTTCCTGCACATCGTGCTGGGCGAACTGGCGCCGAAGTCCATGGCCATCCGCCGTCCCGAAGCCATGTCGCTGTGGACCGCCGCGCCGCTGTACCTGTTCTACTGGGCCATGTTCCCGGCCATCTGGCTGCTCAACCACAGCGCCAACGCGCTGCTGCGGCTGGCCGGCTGGGGCGATGTCGAGCACACCTCGCACCGCTACTCCCGCGAAGAGCTCAAGCTGATCGTCGCCCGCCAGCAGCCCGGCGCCGGCGCACCGGACCAGGACCTCACCCTGATGAGCCACGCGCTGGAGCTGCCCGAACTGGTGGCCGGCGACCTGATGCGCCCGCGCGAACACATGCGCGTGTTCCGCCAGGGCATGGACTTGGCCGGGGTGATGGCCGAGTTCGCCGAAAGCCGCTACAGCCGCTACCCGTGGTTCGACAGCGATGGCGAGGAAGTGCTGGGCATCCTGCACATGAAGGACCTGCTGGTGGAGATCGCCCGCGGCCAGCCCACCGACGACCTGCGCGCCCTGCTGCGCCCGGCCAACCTGATCGCGCTGGAAACCCCGGTCACCGCCGTGCTTGAGCGCTTCCGCACCGGCACCACCCACATGGCCCTGTGCGTGGAGGAACACGGCCGCATCCTGGGCTACTTCACCCTGGAAGACCTGCTGGAAGTGGTGGTCGGCGATATCGAGGACGAGCACCCGCACGTGGTCAAGGATGCCCCCACCCGGGGCGCCGACGGCACCCTGCTGGTGGCCGGCTCCACCTCCATCTTCCGCCTGGAACGCCTGCTGGGCCGCGACCTGGCCGCGCCCGAACACCTCAATTCGGTCGGCGGGCTGATCGTGCACCAGCTGCAGCGCCTGCCCGAAGAAGGCGAGGAAGTGCGCATCGACGGCCAGCTGTTCACCGTCAAGCGCATGGCCGGCCACCGGATCCAGGCCGTCACCGTACGGCTGGCGCCCGAACAGGCCGACGAGGACCCCGGGGCAGCGTAGAATGACGGCCCCCGCCGTCATTGCCTGCGCCCGCCATGTCCGAATTCGCCCTGCTCGCCCTGTCCCCGCTTGATGGCCGCTATGCCGGCAAGGTCGACGCCCTGCGCCCGATCTTCTCCGAATACGGCCTGATCAAGGCCCGCGTGAAGGTCGAAGTGGAGTGGCTGCTGGCCCTGGCCAACGAACCGGGCATCGCCGAGCTGGCACCGTTCCCGGCTGCCGCCGCCGCGCGCCTGCGCGCCCTGGCCGACGGGTTCGCCCCGGCCCACGCCGCCCGGGTGAAGGAAATCGAGCGCACCACCAACCACGACGTCAAGGCCGTGGAGTACTTCATCAAGGAACAGCTCAAGGATGACGCCGAGCTGGCCCCGGCCCTGGAGTTCGTGCATTTCGCCTGCACCAGCGAAGACATCAACAACCTCAGCTACGGCCTGATGCTGGAAGAAGCCCGCCGCACCGTGCTGCTGCCGTCGCTGGACGACATCGCCGCCCGCCTGCGCACCCTGGCCCATGCCCAGGCCGAACAGGCGATGCTGTCGCGCACCCACGGCCAGACCGCCTCGCCCACCACCCTGGGCAAGGAAGTGGCCAACGTGGTCGCCCGCCTGGAGCGCCAGCGCCGCCAGATCGCCGCGGTCGAGCTGACCGGCAAGATCAATGGCGCGGTGGGCAACTACAACGCCCACGCCATCGCCTACCCGGATGTGGACTGGCCGGCCTTCGCCAAGCGCTTCGTCGAAAGCCTGGGCCTGGTGTTCAACCCCTACACCACCCAGATCGAGCCGCACGACAACATCGCCGAGATCGGCGACGCTGCCCGCCGCGCCAACATCATCCTGATCGACCTGGCCCGCGACATCTGGGGCTACATCTCGCTGGGCTACTTCAAGCAGAAGCTCAAGGAAGGCGAAGTCGGCTCGTCGACCATGCCGCACAAGGTCAACCCGATCGACTTCGAAAACGCCGAAGGCAACTTCGGCATCGCCAACGCCCTGTTCGAACATTTCAGCGCCAAACTGCCGATCAGCCGCTGGCAGCGCGACCTCACCGACTCCACCGTGCTGCGCGCGGTGGGCACCGCCTTCGGCCACAGCCAGGTCGCCCTGGACTCGCTGGCCAAGGGCCTGGGCAAGCTGACCGTGAACCCGGAACGCCTCAACGCCGACCTGGATGCCGCGTGGGAAGTGCTGGCCGAAGCCGTACAGACGGTGATGCGTCGCCATGGCCTGCCCAACCCCTACGAACAACTCAAGGCCCTGACCCGTGGCCAGGGCATCACCGCCGAATCGATGAAGGCGTTCGTGGAGTCGCTGGACCTGCCGGAAGACGCCAAGCAGGGCCTGCGCGAGCTGACCCCGGGTGGCTACATCGGCCTGGCCGCCGATCTGGCCAAGGCGATCTGATCGCGTTGATCAGGTAGTGACCCCGGACGGGGCGCCGGAACATCCGGTGCCCCGTTTTCGTTTGGCGCCGCGTGGGGCGACCAACGGTCGGCGCTACCGGGGACATGCGCGACAGTGCGGCGCAGGTGCAGATCCTGTTCAACCAGCGGACAATGGCGGGACGAGCGCGCGCTTCGTCTGCTGCGCCAATCGCATTCCGTCTACACGCTTCAAGGATTCCCCCATGGCCGTCCGCAAGACCAAAACCCCCGTCATCGAAGTCCAGGCCCGCCCCGGCCTGCCGCTCGGCATGCCCGCCGCGACGTTCCTGCGCGACTACTGGCAGAAGCGCCCGCTGCTGATCCGCGGCGCCTTCCCCGATTTTGAAACCCCGCTCCAGCCCGAAGACCTGGCCGGCCTGGCCTGCGAGGAGACCGCCCTCGCCCGCCTGATCAGCCACGACCGCGCCACCGACGGCTGGTCCGTGCGCACCGGCCCGTTCCAGGAAGAAGAATTCCCCGGCATGCCCGACCACGACTGGACCCTGCTGGTCCAGGACGTAGACAAATGGGACCCGGATGTCCGCGCCCTGATCAGCCACTTCGACTTCCTGCCGCGCTGGCGCATGGACGATGTGATGATCAGCTTCGCCGCCACCGGCGGCTCGGTCGGCGCCCACGTCGACCAGTACGACGTGTTCCTGCTGCAGGCCCATGGCCACCGCCGCTGGCAGATCGACGCCAGCGAATCCACCAAGGGCAGGCGCCCCCCGCTGGAGTTCCGCAACGACGTCGAACTCAAGCTGCTGCGCCGCTTCAAGCCCACCCACGACTGGGTGCTCGAGCCCGGCGACATGCTGTACCTGCCGCCCAACGTCCCCCATAACGGCGTAGCCGAAGACCCCTGCCTGACCTTCTCCTTCGGCATGCGCGCGCCCGCCTCCGCCGAGCTCATCAGCGACTACTTGGACACCCTGATCATGGATGCCGACGAGGCCATCCGGTACCAGGACCCGGACCTGCAGGTGCCCGAAGACCCCAACGAAATCGACGCCGTGGCCATGGGCCGCGTGGTCCAGGCCCTCAACGCCATCCGCATGAACGACCCCGACCGCCTCGGCGACTGGTTCGGCCGCTTCATCACCACCTACCGCGCCGCCGGTGACGTGGTCGCCTCCGGCGAACCGCTCCCGCGCGAACACATCGAAGCCGCCCTGGCCGAAGGCATCGAGCTCGGCCGCCACCCCTGGGCCCGCCTGGCTTGGCGCCGGGCCAAGCGTGGAGCCAGCCTGTACTGCAGCGGCCTTGAATTCGCCCTGCCGGTGAAGGATGCCCAGGCCCTGGCCGCCGCCGAACAGATCGGTGGTGCCCTGTACCAGAAGCTCTCGGCCAAGGGCCGCGACGCCCTGCACGCGCTGGTGGCCGGTGGCTATTACCAGCTGCTCGACGGCGACGCGTTCGACGACGAAGACGAGTACGAAGAGGACGCGGTGGGCGAATACGAAATCATCGACGCCACCGAAACCGTCGAGGTTCTCGAGGATGAAGACGTCGAAGCCAGCGTGCACGAAGTGACCATCCACGACGATGGCGTCGAAGTGATCGTCGATTTCGACGACACCGACGACAGCGACGACGACCAGGCCGTCGGCACCCCCGACGGCGGCGCCGGCTCCTGACATGAGCGGGCCCGGCAGCGCCGACCCGCACCTGCGCCGCCTGCCGGGCGGCGCGGTCGCCATCGACAACGCCGACGAGGCGGTGGCCATCACCACCGCCGTGGTCGAGCGCGCCCGCCGCCAGCTGTGGCTGCACAGCCGCGTACTCGACCCCGGCCTGCTGGATGCACCGCCGGTGCTGGAGGCCCTGCGCCGCTTCGCCACCGCCCGCCACGACAAGCAGGTCCGGCTGATCGTCCATGACGCGGCCGCCATCGCCCAGGCCGGCTCGCCCCTGCTGGGCCTGGTCCAGCGCCTGCCCACCGTGTTCCGGGTGCGCCAGGTGACCGACCCGATCGACCGCGCCCTCGCCTCGGCCTGCCTGCTCAACGATGCCGGCGACTACTACTTTCGTCTGAGTGGGCTCCGCTACGACGGTGAAGCCGGGCTCGCCATGCCCGCACGTTCGCGGCCGTTGCAGGACGGTTTGCAGCGCGTATGGGAACGTTCGCGCGATTGCAGCGAACTGCGCGCGCTCGGCTTCTAGTCCCGTTCCGGGTCCTGAACCTGTCTGGGAATGACACCACGGCCCCGCCGCGGGCCGTTCCGGTGCCCCTTCCTGTCTCGATGGGGGTACAATTTGGACCGTTAGATACCGCCCGTGCAGGGCTATTCATCTTCCCTGCCGGATCATCGAAGCCTTACCCCACAAGCGAATCCGACCCTCCATCGTGGACAATCTACTGAAGCAGTTTGCGCAGTCTTCGCAGCTCGCCGGCGGCAACGCCTCCTATATCGAGGATCTGTACGAGCAGTACCTCGTTTCTCCGGACAGTGTCGATCCCAAATGGAAGACCTACTTCGACGGCTTCAAGGGCCGCGAAGCCGGTGACATTCCGCATTCGGCCGTCATCGCCCATATCGCCGACGCCGCCAAAAACGCCGTCAAGGGCGGTGGCAACTCCGGTGCCAGCGACGAACGCGAGCGCAATGTCGGTCGCCTGATCACGGCGTACCGGTCGCGCGGCCACCTGGACGCCCGCTTGGACCCGCTGGGCCTGGCCCAGGCCGTCAACTCGCCGGACCTTGGCCTGCCGTTCCACAGCCTGTCCGAGGGTGACCTCAACGCGGAGTTCAGCACCGGCGGTGTCGGTGGCCAGCCGCGCATGAAGCTGCGCGACCTGCTGGAGCGCCTGAAGAAGACCTACACCGGCTCGATCGGTGCGGAATTCATGCACATCTCCGAGGTCGAGCAGCGCCAGTGGATCTACCAGCGCCTGGAACTGGCCGGTGGCAACTACAGCCTGGACGCTGACACCCAGCGCCGCACGCTGGAGCGCCTGACCGCTGCCGAAGGCCTGGAACGCTACCTGCACACCAAATACGTCGGCCAGAAGCGCTTCTCGCTGGAAGGCGGCGATTCGCTGATCCCGATGATGGACACCATCATCCGTGACGCCGGCAAGGATGGCGTCAAGGACGTGGTGATCGGCATGGCCCACCGCGGCCGCCTCAACGTGCTGGTCAACACCCTGGGCAAGAACCCGCGCAAGCTGTTCGACGAGTTCGAAGGCAAGTTCGAGCACGACGAGCACGCCTCGGCCGGCGACGTGAAGTACCACATGGGCTTCTCGGCCGACGTGGCCACCGACGGTGGCCCGGTCCACCTGGCGCTGGCGTTCAACCCGTCGCACCTGGAAATCGCCGACCCGGTCGTGGCCGGTTCCGTGCGTTCGCGCCAGGAGCGCCGCAAGGACACCGCCCGCAAGCAGGTCATGCCGATCCTGATCCACGGCGACGCGGCCTTCTCCGGCCAGGGCGTGGTGATGGAACTGTTCCAGATGTCGCAGGCCCGCGGCTTTGCCGTCGGTGGCACCGTGCACATCGTGGTGAACAACCAGGTTGGCTTCACCACGTCGAACCCGGAAGACACCCGCTCGACCCGTTACGCCACCGACGTGGCCAAGATGATCGCCGCCCCGGTGCTGCACGTGAACGGTGACGATCCGGAAGCGGTGGTGTTCGCCGCCAGGCTGGCCTTCGAGTTCCGCCAGAAGTTCGCCAAGGACGTGGTCATCGACCTGATGTGCTACCGCCGTTGGGGCCACAACGAGGCCGACGAACCGGCGATCACCCAGCCGCTGATGTACCAGGTGATCCGCAAGCACCAGACCACCCGCGAGCTGTACGCCGCGCAGCTGGAACAGGCGGGCGTGATCGCCGCCGGTGCCGGCAAGGCGATGGTCGATGCCTACCGCGAGAAGCTGGACGCCGGCGAAGTCACCACCGAACTGGCCAAGGTCGAAAAGACCCCGCCGAGCAGCGCGCTGTTCGTGGATTGGCCCAAGCTGCTGGAAGGCAAGCTGTCCGACCCGGTCTCCACCAGGGTGGACCCGGCGAAGCTGAAGCAGCTGGCCGACCTGATCAACACCGTGCCGGCCGAAGTGGAACTGCACTCGCGCGTGGCCAAGGTGTACGACGACCGCCGCAAGATGGCCGCCGGCGAGATCCCGGGCGACTGGGGCTTTGCCGAGAACCTGGCCTACGCCACCCTGCTCGACGAAGGCCACGCACTGCGCCTGGTCGGCCAGGACGTGGGTCGCGGTACGTTCACCCACCGCCACGCGATCCTGCACGACCAGAAGACCGACAACTACTACCTGCCGCTGCGGCAGCTGGTGGATTCGCCGGAGAAGGCCAGCATCATCGATTCGCTGCTCAGCGAAGAAGCGGTGATGGCCTACGAGTACGGGTTCTCGACCACCGATCCCAACACCCTGTGCATCTGGGAAGGCCAGTTCGGCGATTTCGCCAACGGCGCCCAGGTGGTGATCGACCAGTTCATCGCTGCCGGCGAAGCCAAGTGGGGCCGTATCACCGGCCTGACCCTGCTGCTGCCGCACGGTTATGAAGGGCAAGGCCCGGAACACAGCTCGGCGCGCCTGGAGCGCTTCCTGCAGCTGTGCGCGCTGGAAAACATGCTGGTGGTGGTGCCGTCGACCCCGGCGCAGGCGTTCCACATGCTGCGCCGCCAGATGCACCTGACCACCCGCAAGCCGCTGGTGGTGATGTCGCCCAAGTCGCTGCTGCGCCACAAGCTGGCCGTGTCGACCCTGGACGAGCTGGCCAACGGCGAGTTCCAGCACCTGATCGGCGATGCCAACGCAGAAGCCAAGAAGGTCAAGCGCGTGGTGCTGTGTTCGGGCAAGGTCTACTACGACCTGCTGGAAGACCAGACCAAGCGTGGCCAGGACGACGTTGCCATCATCCGCGTGGAACAGCTGTACCCGTTCCCGCGCGCGCTGCTGGCGGCCGAACTGAAGAAGTACGGCAAGGCCACCGACGTGGTGTGGACGCAGGAAGAACCGCAGAACCAGGGCGCGTGGTACCAGATCCGCCACCACCTGCAGTTCTGCCTGGCCGATGGCCAGAGCCTGCACTACGCCGGTCGCGCCCGTTCGGCCTCCCCGGCTGCCGGTCACATGGCCGACCACATCATCGAACAGCAGAAGCTGGTCGCCGATGCCTTGGTCAACCCGTTCAACGACGCGGTCGCTGAATAACTTTCCCCTCATTCCAGAAAAGACAAACCAGGAAGCCCCCGCATGGCCACCGAAGTCAAAGCCCCGGTACTGCCCGAATCCGTCGCCGACGGCACCATCGCCACCTGGCACAAGAAGGTCGGCGACGCCGTCAAGCGTGACGAAAACCTGCTCGACCTGGAAACCGACAAGGTCGTGCTGGAAGTGCCGTCGCCGGTTGATGGCGTGCTGAAGGAAATCAAGTTCGAAGTGGGTGCCACCGTGACCTCCAGCCAGGTCGTGGCGGTCATCGAGGAAGGTGCCGTGGCGGCTGCCCCGGCTCCGGCTGCTGCTGAAGCCAAGCCGGCCGCTGCTGCGCCGGCCGCTGCCGCTGCTCCGGCCGCTGCTGCCGCGCCGGCCCCGGCGTCGAAGTCCGCTGCCGATGCCCTGCCCCCGGGCGCGCGCTTCAGCGCGATCACCGAAGGCGTCAACCCGGCCGATGTGGACGGCACCGGCCGTCGCGGCGCGGTGACCAAGGAAGACATCGTCAACTTCGCCCGCAACGGCGGCGCCGGCAAGGCCGGTGGCGCACGTCCGGAAGAACGCGTGCCGATGACCCGCATCCGCAAGCGCATCGCCGAACGCCTGATGGAGTCCAAGAACTCCACCGCCATGCTGACCACCTTCAACGAAGTCGACCTGTCCAAGGTGTCGGCCGCGCGCAAGGACCTGCAGGACGAATTCGTCAAGGCGCACGGCATCAAGCTGGGCTTCATGAGCTTCTTCGTGAAGGCCGCCGCCAACGCGCTGCAGCGCTTCCCGCTGGTCAACGCCTCGATCGACGGCGACGACATCATCTACCACGGCTACTCGGACATCTCCATCGCGGTCTCGACCGAGAAGGGCCTGGTCACGCCGGTGCTGCGCAACGTCGAGCGCATGTCGTTCGCCGACATCGAAAAGACCATTGCCGACTACGCCAAGAAGGCCCGTGACGGCAAGCTCAGCCTGGAAGAACTGCAGGGCGGCACCTTCACCGTGACCAACGGCGGCACCTTCGGTTCGCTGCTGTCCACCCCGATCATCAACCCGCCGCAGAGCGCCATCCTGGGCATGCACGCCATCAAGGAGCGTCCGATCGCCCAGAACGGCCAGGTCGTGATCGCGCCGATGATGTACCTGGCGATGTCCTACGACCACCGCATCATCGACGGCAAGGATTCGGTGCAGTTCCTGGTGGACATCAAGAACCAGCTGGAAAACCCGGGCCGCATGCTGTTCGGCCTGTAAGACCTCCCGCCCCTCCGCGCCTGCGCGGAGGGGTTCTGGTAAAGCATCAAGGAATTTTCAATGGCTGAACAATTCGACGTTGTCGTCATCGGTGCCGGTCCGGCCGGCT
The DNA here is from genome assembly GCF_019091045.1 of Stenotrophomonas sp. GbtcB23. Lineage (NCBI taxonomy): Bacteria > Pseudomonadati > Pseudomonadota > Gammaproteobacteria > Lysobacterales > Lysobacteraceae > Stenotrophomonas > Stenotrophomonas sp. GbtcB23. The sequence continues at coordinate 21,837 of NZ_JAGXKC010000003.1, forward strand.
ACCACGCCGCCATCCGCGCCGCGCAGCTGGGTCTGAAGACCGCCTGCATCGACGCTGCCCTGGGCAAGGATGGCAAGCCGGCGCTGGGCGGTACCTGCCTGCGCGTGGGCTGCATCCCGTCCAAGGCGCTGCTGGACTCCTCGCGCCAGTTCTGGAACATGGGCCACATCTTTGGCGACCACGGCATCAGCTTCAAGGACGCCAAGATGGACGTCGAGGCGATGGTTGGCCGCAAGGACAAGATCGTCAAGCAGTTCACTGGCGGCATCGCCATGCTGTTCAAGGCCAACAAGGTCACCGCCTACTACGGTTTCGGTGAACTGCAGCCGGGCAACGTGGTCAAGGTCACCCAGCACGACGGCGAAGTCGTCGAGCTCAAGGGCACCAACGTGATCATCGCCGCCGGTTCGGATTCGATCGAACTGCCGTTCGCCAAGTTCGACGGCGAGACCATCGTCGACAACGTCGGCGGCCTGGACTTCACCGAAGTGCCGGCGCGCCTGGCCGTGATCGGCGCCGGTGTGATCGGCCTGGAACTGGGCAGCGTGTGGAAGCGCCTCGGCGCCGAAGTGACCATCCTGGAAGCGCTGCCGACCTTCCTGGCCGCGGCCGATGCCGAAGTGGGCAAGGTTGCCGCCAAGGAATTCAAGAAGCAGGGCCTGGACATCCGCCTGGGTGCCAAGGTTTCCAAGGCGGAAGTGACCGGCAAGGGCAAGAAGAAGGAAGTCGCCCTGACCTACACCGACGCCGAAGGCGAAAAGAGCCTGGTGGTGGACAAGCTGCTGGTGGCCGTCGGCCGCCGCGCCGCGACCAAGGGCCTGCTGGCCGAAGGTACCGGCGTGAAGGTCAACGAGCGTGGCCAGATCGAAGTGGACGACCATTGCCACACCGGCGTTGACGGCGTGTGGGCGGTCGGCGACTGCGTGCGCGGCCCGATGCTGGCGCACAAGGGCTTCGAGGAAGGCATCGCGGTGGCCGAGCTGATCGCGGGCCTGCCGGGCCACGTCAACATGGACACCATTCCGTGGGTCATCTACACCGAGCCGGAACTGGCCTGGGTTGGCAAGACCGAAGAGCAGCTGAAGGCCGAAGGCATTCCGTACAAGGCCGGCAGCTTCCCGTTCGCCGCCAACGGCCGTGCCGTGGCGATGATCGAGCCGGCTGGCTTCGTCAAGGTCCTGGCCCACGCCGAGACCGACCGCATCCTGGGCATGCACCTGGTCGGCGCAAACGTGTCCGAGCTGGTCCACGAAGGCGTGCTGACCATGGAGTTCAGTGGTTCGGCCGACGACCTGGCCCGCATCTGCCACGCCCACCCGTCCCTGTCGGAAGTCGTCCACGACGCCGCCATGGCCGTGAGCAAGCGCGCGATCCACAAGGCCAACTGACCGGCCCCGTGGTGATGCAACGAAAAACCCCGCCTAGGCGGGGTTTTTTGTGGGCGTACGCCGTCCACTCGACGCATTGCCAAAGGTAGAGCCGACTGTCAGTCGGCTGCCGTAGGCGCGATCCCGGAACATCGCGCTGTGCGCGATAGCCGACTGACAGTCGGCTCTACCGTGCTATGGCCGACTGACAGTCGGCTCTACCGTGCTATGGCCGACTGACAGTCGGCTCTACCGTGCTGTCGCCATGCGGCCACCACCCAGCAGGCGTGCGGGCAGCATGAGCAGTGCACCCAGGAACGCGAACAGCGCCGAGAAGGTGACGCCGACCAGCCGGAACGGCAGGCTCAGCAACCATACGAACGGCCAGGCCAGCAGGGCCAGGATCGCCAGCGGCCAGCACAGCACGAACAGCAGGCACCATACGCCGAGCGCGAACAGGGTCTTCATGACGGGTCTCCAGGGCGGCACCTTGCCGCGGCAGGACCACGTTGCCGCCCTGCCCGCCCCGGTTCAACCGGTTTGCGACGAAACCCCGGATCCGCCGACGAAACGCGTACCGACCAACGGTCGGTACCTACCGGGTCCGTCCGGCACACCCGGTCGGGCATGGGTCCGTCCGGCACCACCCCGGTAGCGCACGACCGTTGGTCGTGCGCCCGGCATCATTCGAACGACCCCACCGAATCGTGCGAGAGGTTGTCGAACCGGGTGTACTCGCCGAAGAACTTGAGCTTGCACGAGCCGGTCGGGCCGCCTCGGTGCTTGCCGATGATGATCTCGGCCAACCCCTTGTCCGGGGAATTTTCCTTGTTGTAGTAATCGTCGCGGTAGATGAACACGATCATGTCCGCGTCCTGCTCGATTGCGCCGGATTCGCGAAGGTCGGCCATCACCGGGCGCTTGTCGGTTCGGGTTTCCAGCGAGCGGTTGAGCTGCGACAGCGCGATCACCGGCACGTTCAGTTCCTTGGCCAGGCCCTTGAGCGAACGCGAGATTTCCGAGATTTCGGTGGCGCGGTTTTCGCTGTTGCCCGGCACGCTCATCAGCTGCAGGTAGTCGATCACGATCAACCCCAGGTCATGCTCGCGCTTGAGGCGGCGGCACTTGGAGCGCAGGATCTCCGGCGACACGCCCGGCGTGTCGTCGATGAAGATCTTGGTTTCCTTCAGCATGCGGATGGCGCCGGTGACCCGGCTCCAGTCCTCGTCTTCCAGCTGGCCGGTACGCAGGCGCTGGGCGTTGATGCGGCCGTTGGAGGAAATCAGGCGCATGGCCAGCTGCGACGCCGACATTTCCATCGAGAACACCGCCACGCCCTTCTTGGACTTGATGGCCGCGTACTCGGCGATGTTCAGCGCGAAGGTGGTCTTGCCCATGGCCGGTCGCGCGGCCAGGATGATCAGGTCGGTCGGCTGCAGGCCGGCGGTCATCGCGTCGAAGTCGGCGTAGCCGGTGGGCAGGCCGGTGATGTTGCCGCCGTTCTCGAAGCGGTTGCGCAGCTCTTCGAAGGCGTCCTTGAGCGCGCCGGGCATCGCCACGAAATCGGTGCGGCCACGCGCGCCCTGCTCGGCGATGGCGAACACCGATTTTTCCGCGGCCGACAGCAGTTCGCTGCTCTCGCGGCCTTCCGGCTGGAAACCATCGTTGACGATGTCGGTGCCGACCTGGATCAGCTGCCGCAGCACCGCCTTGTCGCGCACGATCTCGGCATAGGCCGAGATGTTGGCCGCCGACGGCGTGGTGCTGGCCAGTTCGATCAGGTAGGCGCCATCGCCGACCAGTTCCATCTTGCCCTGCGATTCGAACCACTCGCCCAGGGTCACCGCATCGAACGGGCGGTCGCGCTCGGACAGCTCGCGGATCGCCCGGTAGATGGTCTGGTGGTCGCGCCGGTAGAAGTCGGTTTCGGTCAGCTGGTCGTTGATCCGGTCGTAGCTTTCCGGGGCCAGCATCAAGCCGCCCAGCACCGCCTGCTCGGCCTCGATCGAATGCGGAGGCACGCGCAGCGCGTCGATGCGCATCTCGTCGCGATCAAAGCGGTCACCGCGGTCTTTGCGGTCGGAACGGAAGCCGGAGCGGGCGGACATGAGGGGGTGTTCTTCCTGCAGTGTGGAGCGAGGGACATGGTAGGCACGGAGCGGCCGCCACAGCCATGCACAACCCTGTGGATAAGCGGTGGATAGCCGTGCGTATCGGGCGCAGACGGCACGACCAACGGTCGTGCCCTACCGGTTGCAGGTCCGCGTGACCGGCCGGATGCCAACCCTGTCGGGTAGCGCACGACCGTTGGTCGTGCGCCTTGCCGCGCATTATCGCAGAACCACCGGGTTCAGTGCTGACCGCCGTGGGTAGCGATCCAGGCCAGGAATTTGTCCACGAAGCCCTGCAGGAAGTCGCGGGTGCCCTCGTTGCTGATGGTTCCCTGCCCGTCGATCAGCCCTTCCTTGAAATGAATGAACGCTTCGGGCTGGCCCAGCACCGGCATGTCCAGGTAGGCCAGGATGTTGCGCAGGTGCTGCTGGGCCAGTGCGGTGCCGATGGCGCCGATCGAAGCACCGATCACCGCGGCGGGCTTGCCAGCGAAGGCGCTGTGGCCGTAGGGACGCGATCCGATGTCGATGGCGTTTTTGAGCACCCCCGGCACCGAACGGTTGTATTCGGGGGTGACGAACAGCACCGCATCGGCCTTCTTGATCTGCTCCTTCAGGCGCAGGCCTTCAGCCGGGTAATCCTTGTCGAAGTCCTGGTTGTACAGCGGCAGGTCGCCGATCTGCACGTACTCGAAACTGGCCTTGCCGGCGGCCAGCTTCTCCAGCGCATGGGCCAGGGCCTGGTTGTGCGAGCCGGTGCGCAGGCTGCCGACCAGCACGGCGATGGTGGGGGTTGCCATGAAGGAGCTCCGTTCGGGGGGGAACGACCAGCGTAGGCATGACAGGTGTTGCGCACGGTGAAGGCGTCCGTGGGACACGCATGGCGTGTCGCTACGCTGCCATCCCCGGGCGTAGGGACACGCCATGCGTGTCCGGCGCGGTGCCGGTCACGCTCGCGGAACCGCCGCCCTCGCCTCTTTCCAATGCGCCTGCCAGGCTTGGAACATCAGCACGTTCCACAGGTGGGTATGCCATTTGCGCTCGCCCTGCTGGAACTGCTTCCACAGGGGAACAATGGCATCCACATGGAACACGCCTTCGGCCGCCAACCGCGCCGGATCCAGCAGTTCGTCGGCCCAGCCGCGCAGGTCGCCCTTCAGCCATGCGCTGACCGGCGCACCAAAGCCGCGCTTGGGCCGGTGCACCATGTCCTGCGGCACGTAACGGCCCAGCACCCGCTTCAGCATGTACTTGCTCACCCCATCGCGCTGCTTCATCGACAGCGGCAGCGACCAGGCGAACTCGGCCACGCGCCAGTCCAGCAGCGGCGCCCGCGCCTCCAGGCTGACCGCCATGCTGGTGCGGTCCACCTTGCACAGCAGGTCATCGGGCAGGTACGTACTGAAATCGGCCAGCATCATCGCGTCGGCCGGCGAGCCGGCGCCGTGCAGCGGGTCGGCCAGGTCATAGAAGCTGCCCGCGCCGCGCGCGCCGATCACCGCGGACACCGGGTCGCGCCAGCGCGAAATGCGGTTGCGGTACACATCGCCGATGCCGCGCGCACCGGTTTCGGCCAGCAGCGCAGCCAGGCCACCGGTGCGCGAGGCTTCGCCCTGGGTCTGCGAATGGGCGGCCATCCAGCGCCGCAGCGGCGCCGGCACCCGGCCCAGCAGCGTCCAGTTGCGCAGCGCGCGCTGGTAGCGGCTGTAGCCGAAGAACAGCTCATCGCCGCCGTCGCCGGACAGCGCCACGGTCACCGCGCTGCGCGCCAGCCGTGCCACCAGCGCGGTCGGCACCTGCGAGGCATCGGCGAACGGCTCGTCGAACATTGCCGGCAGCGTCGGCACCACCGCCAGCGCATCGGCGCCGCTGACATACAGCTCGGTGTGGTCGGTGCCCAGGTGGGTGGCCAGGGCCTTGGCCAGCGGCGCCTCGTCGTGGTCGGAGCCCTGGAACCCGATGCTGAAACTGTGGATCGGGGTGGACGACTGCGACTGCATCAGTGCCGCCACCACCGATGAATCGGTACCGCCCGAGAGGAACACGCCCACCGGCACGTCGGCCACCATGCGCAGCCCGACCGCATCGCGCAGCAGGGCATCGAGCTGGTTCTCGGCCTCCTCGTCGCTGCCCACGAACGGCGAGGCCAGCGCCTGCTGCATGCGCTCCCGCGCATTCCAGAACGGCAGCTGCTGCTGGTCGGGGCGGTGCGCGGCCGCACCGGTGGCCACCGCGGCGGCATCCAGGCGCAGCACACGCCCCGGCATCAGCTTGAAGCAGCGTTCGTGGATGCAGTGCGGGGCCGGAATGTAGTCCAACCGCATCAGCAGGGTCAGCGCGTCGCGGTCGATATCGTTGTCGAACGCGGGGTGCTGCCACAGCGCCTTCAGCTCCGAGCCGAACACCAGCGCGTCGCCGGCCCAGCCGTAGTACAGCGGCTTCTTGCCGACCCGGTCGCGGGCCAGCCACAGGCACTGCTCGGCGCGGTCCCACAGGGCGATGGCGAACATGCCGTTGGCACGCTGCAGGGTCTCGTCCAGGCCCCAGGCCACGAACGCGGCCAGCAGCACTTCGGTGTCGGAATGCCCACGGAAAGCATGGCCGCGCGCCTCCAGCTCCAGCCGCAGCGCGGCGAAGTTGTAGACCTCGCCGTTGTAGGCCAGCACATAGCGGCCATCGTCGGACGCCATCGGCTGGTGGCCCAGCGGCGACAGGTCCAGGATGCTCAGCCGGCGGTGCGCCAGCGCGATGCCACTGGCCGCGTCGGCCCACACCCCGCTGTCATCGGGACCACGGTGCACCAGCGCATCGCCCATGCGGCGCGCCTGCTGTTCCAACGCGGCCTGCTCCCGTACCGGGGCGGCCAGCAACATTCCTGCCAGTCCACACATGCGTCAATGGTCCTGCGCCAACACCCGCGCGGCGCTTGTTACCGCATTGTCGCTTGGAAGCACGCACATTGCTGCCCCCGCGAGCGGTGTGTAGGTATCGGCCCCGCACACCCGCTGCAGCGGCAGGTGGCCAAAGCCGGCCTCGACCAGCGCGGTGATCACGCCCTCGCCCACCCCCGCGCTGTGCCGGCCCTCGTCCACCACCATCACCCGCCGGGCATCGGCAGCCTGCCCGGCAATGAAGCCGGCGTTGAGCGGCACCAGCCAGCGCAGGTCGACCACCCGCACCTGCCAGCCCAGTTCGGCTTCAATGGCGCGCGCCGCACGCAGGCTCATCGGCACCCCGTTGCCGTAGGTGAAAATCACCAGGTCGTTGGCCTCGGCTGCGTATACCCGCCCCTCGCCCAGCACCAGCGCCTGGTCCGGCGCGGGGTATGGGAACAGCCACTGGCCATCACCGGGTGCGTGCAGATCCTTGGTCATGTACAGCGCGATGGGCTCCAGGAACACCGCGACCCGCCCATCGACCTGGGCCAGCGCCGCCAGCGTGCGCAGCATCATCGCCGCGTCATCGCCGCGCGAGGCGCAGCCCACCAACAGCCCGGGGATGTCGCGCAGCGCGGCGATCGAGTTGTCGTTGTGGAAGTGGCCGCCGAAGCCCTTCTGGTAGCCCAGCCCGGCAATGCGCACCAGCATCGGGTTGCGGTACTGGTCGTTGGAGAAGAACTGCAGCGAACAGGCCTCGCCGCGCAGCTGGTCGGCGGCGTTGTGCAGGTAGGCCAGGTACTGGATTTCCGGGATCGGCAGCATGCCGAGATTGGCCAGGCCCTGTGCCATGCCCAGGATCATGGTTTCATCCAGCAGCGTGTTGAACACCCGGCGCGGGCCAAAAGCTTTCAACAGCCCCTTGCTGACCGTGTACACCCCGCCCTTCTGCGCGACGTCCTCGCCGAACAGCAGTGACGAGGGGTACTTGCACAGCAGGTCGTGCAGGGCCTGGTTGATCTGGATCGCCAGGTGCCGCGGTGGCTGCCGTTCCGGCAACTGCGCCGCGCTGCCGAACACCGCCTCGCGCGCCTGCGCCGCCGGCACGCGGCGGGCTTCGGCATGCACGGCAGCGGGGGTGTACGGCGCCAGCGGCCCCATGATCTCGGCCAGCTCGCCCAGCTTGGGCCGCTGGTCGGCCGCGTCGGCGGCAGCGAAGCAGCGCGCGCGCATCGCCTCGTAACGCGCCAGCACCTGGGCGGGCGTCATCCAACCGGACTCCAACGCGATCTGCGCCGAGCGCAGCAGGGGATCGGCCGCCTCTGCCGCGCACAGCTCTTGCAGCGGCCGCCACTCGATCTCGAAATCCGTCCCCGCGTGGCCCATCAACCGCGTGGTGCGCAGGTGCAGGAACGTCGGGCGCCGGGTGCGGCGGCAATGCTCCAGCGCGCGCTGCACCTGCGCGTGGCCGCTGGCCAGGTCCAGGCCATCGGCGAAGAAGTAGTCCAGGCCGGGCCGGTGACTGAAGCTGTCGGCAATCCACCCGTCCGGCGTTTTCACCGAAATGCCGATGCCATTGTCCTCGCACACGAACAGCACCGGTGCCGGCAGGCGCTGGTAAGCGGCCCAGGCGGCGGTGTTGAACGCGGTCTGCGCGGTGGCGTGGTTGGCCGAGGCATCGCCGAACGAACAGATCACCACGCTGTCGTCGGGAATCGGCAGGCCATGGCCGATGCGGCGCGCGGTTTCAATGGCCAGCGCGGTGCCCAGCGCCTTGGGCAGGTGCGAGGCGATGGTGGAGGTCTGCGGCAGTACCCACAGCGGCTTGCTGCCCCAGACCTTGTGCCGCCCGCCGCTGGCCGGATCGTCGCGGCTGGCGGCGAAGGACAGCGCCGCGTCCATCACCGGGTCCATGCCCGGCAACTGGCGGAAGCGCTCGGCCATGAACGCGCCGGAGCGGTAATGCAGGAACGCCGGATCAGTGTGCCGGGCCAGCCGCGCCACCAGCGCATTGCCTTCGTGGCCGGACGAACCGATCGTGTAGAAGACCTTGTTCTGCACGCGCAGCACGCGCGCCATCAGGTCCAGATGGCGGCTGACCAGCTGCGACTCGAACAGCGCATCGAAGCCCTGCGCGTCCAGCGTGCTGCCCGGCAGGATCGGCGCATCGCCGGCGGGGCGGGATGCTGCCTGTCCGTCCCAGCACTGCACGAACTCTATGAAGTTGGCGTCGCAGACCTCGGCCCGGTTCAGGCCTTTCATGCGCGCGGGAATCGGATCGGGAACCACGGCAACCATGCACACCCTCCAACTGAGCCGAACGGACGACCGCGCCGAGCATCGCCCAAAAAGGGGACGGAGGTGGTTAAGTGGACTTAACCTCCTCCGTCCCCGTTCGACGCCACTGGTGGCGCGACTGCCCCCAGATCTCGATCGGCTTGCCATCGTGCGGCGGCGGCAGTTCGCCCATGCGCAGCAGCGCGCTGCCGAGCTTGCGCGCGACGGCCTTGGAGTTCTCATTGGCCGCATCGATGGTGTGGATCACCTCGTCCCAGCCGAGCGTGTCGAACGCCCAGTCGATGGCGGCAACCGCCGCCTCCGGTGCGTAGCCCTTGCCCCAGCTGGCGTGGCGGATGCTCCAGCCGACTTCGGTCCCGGGCCAGTCCAGCGGTTGCCACGGCCCCATGCGCCCCACCCAGTCGCCGCTGCTCTTCTCGATCACCGAGAACATCGAGAAGCCATACAGGTGCCAACTGCCCGCCAGGCAGCTGAAACTGCGCCAGGCCTGGGACGGCGCCTGCACCCCGCCCAGGTGCTGCATCACCTGCGGATCGGTGCAGAACTGCAGGAAGGCGTCAAAGTCCTCCGCGCGTGGCGGGCGCAGGATCAGCCGGTCGGTTTCCAGGCGCAGATCGAAAATGCTCATGGGGTACCCCGTTGGTAAGCCGGGTGCCATCTTCGCAGAACGAAAGAGGCCGGCAAGATGCCGGCCTCTTCGTACGTACTGCACAGCGCCCCGATTACTCGCGGGCGGTATCCAGCGCGGCGGTCTGGGTGACCAGCTGGCCGTCGACGACCGGCAGGCGGTCGCTGCTGGGCTTGTTGGCCATCTTGACGGTCTTTTCAACGCCGTCGTAGCGGTAGGTCACGTTGTAGCCGGTGACGTTGCTGGTGGTGCCCATGGCGATGCGGTTGCCCGGCTTGCTGGCCATGCGCATGGTGCCGGTGGTGCCGTCTTCATTGCGGTAGGTCACGTTGTAGCCGGTGACCTTGGTCGATTCAGAGGTGGCCGTCTCGGTGTGGCACTGGCGCTCGGTGCGGTTGACAACGCGGCCACCTACATGGCGCTTGTCCACCTGGTTGCCGATCACGCCGCCAGCAACGGCGCCGGCGGCGGTGGCGGCCTTGCGGCCATTGCCGCCGCCCACCTGGTTGCCCAGCAGGCCGCCGATGACGGCGCCGGCCACCGTGCCGCCGACATTGCCGTCGCGTTCGGGCAGGCGTTCCTGCACCACCACGTCGTTGCAGACCTCGTGCGGGGTCTGGGTGGTGGACGTCTCACGCACCGGCTCGGTGCCGATCACGGTGGCGTAGGCCTTTTCCTTCTGGGTCAGCGGATCGACCTTGACCACGTCGGCGTATTCCAACCGGCCGGCCTTGTCCACGGCCAGTTCGTCGGTGCGCGCACCATCGTCGGCCAGCGGCGTGGTGTCCAGGTTCGGGCGGGTCTGTGCGGCGGTAACCGGGTCGGTGGAGCTACCGCTTTTCATGAAGGCGGCGGTGGCGATGCCCCCGACCAGCAGGGCGCCTGCAGCGACCAGGACAGTAGTAGTTGTGCTTTTCATATCCGACTCCCTGCGGGCGATCCGCAACGTTCTTGATGCGGATTCCAGCATGCGAACCCTGAACGGTATCTCCACATGACGCTTACGACCCGCCTCCCCATTCAGGTTCTGTCGTCGCAGGGCTCGTGATAGCGTTTACACCACTTGTCGAGGAGAGTGCGATGCCCAGTCCCCTGCTGCTACCCGTCATGAAATGGGCGCGCGGACTGCGTTACCCCACGCTGTTCAAGATCACCGCCGCGCTGTTCGCGGTAACACTGTTCATTCCAGACCCGATTCCGTTCGTGGATGAAATCCTGTTCGGGCTGGGCACGCTGCTGCTGGCCAACTGGAAGCGCCGCAGCGATACCCTGCCGCCGCGCCTGGACCGTCGCGACGCGTGAGCCTGATCGACAGCCACTGCCACCTGGACGCGGACGAATTCGACCACGACCGCGCCCAGGTGATCGCGCGCGCTCAGGCGGCAGGTGTTCGAACACAGGTGGTGCCCGCCGTGACCGCCGCCAGCTGGCCCAAGCTGCGTGAGACCTGCCAGTTGGCCGACGGGCTGTATCCGGCATATGGGCTGCACCCCATGTTCCTGGACCAGCATCGCCCGGAGCACCTGGACCAGCTGCGGGAGTGGATCGCCCGCGAGCAGCCGTGTGCGGTGGGCGAATGCGGACTGGATTTCTTCGTGGAAGGCCTGGATGCCGACCGGCAGCAGTTTTACTTCGACGGGCAGCTGAGAATCGCGCGCGAGTTCGACCTGCCGGTGATCGTGCACGCGCGCCGCGCCGTGGATGCGGTGATCGCCGCCATCAAACAGGTGGGCGGCCTGCGTGGGGTGATCCACAGTTTTCCCGGCAGCCCGGAACAGGCCACGCAATTGCACAAGCTTGGCTTCCTGGTCGGCCTCGGCGGCCCGCTGACCTACGAACGTGCCCAGCGCCTGCAGCGACTGGTGGCGCAGCTGCCGCTGGAGCAGCTGCTGCTGGAAACCGATGCGCCGGACCAGCCGGACGCCGGTATCCGCGGCGAGCGCAATGAGCCGGCACGATTGACGGTGATTGCAGAAACCGTGGCGAAGTTGCGCGGCGAGCCGGTCGAGGCGATTGCAGAGCAGACCATGGCAAACGCACGCAGGCTGTTCGGCCTAACGTAGCGACACGCCACGCGTGTCCCACGCACTGCGTCATCGTCCGGATGGACACGCACGGCGTGTCCCTACGGCCTTTTCTTCAGCAGCATCTCCAACGCCTTGCCCACCGCCGCGAACGCGAATGCGCCGGTGATATGCGTGGCCGCGCCCAGCCCGGCGCCGCAGTCGAGCTTCAACGCCGCATCGGCGCCCAGCTGCGGGCGTACCCCGCACACGCTGCCATCGGCCTGCGGGTACTTCACGTTTTCCAGCGAATACACCGCCGGTACGCCGAAGTAGCGCGAGGCGTTCTTCGGGAAGTTGAAATCGCTGCGCAGCTTCTTGCGGATCAGGGCCAGCATGGCGTCGTGCTCGGTGCGCGAGACGTCACGGATGCGCACCAGGGTCGGGTCGGTACGGCCACCGGCCGCGCCCACGGTGAGGATGGGCAGCTTGCGGCGGCGGCACCAGGCAATGGTTTCCACCTTGACCCGGAAGCTGTCGCAGGCGTCGATGACCAGGTCGAAGTCGCGGTCGAGCAGCTCGACCATGTTCGACACGGTCAGGAACGAGGCAACCGCATCAACGCTGATGTCCGGGTTGATCGCAACGCAGCGCTCGGCCATTGCCTCGGCCTTGTTGCGCCCGTACTGCCCGGCCAGTGCTGGCAGCTGGCGGTTGGTGTTGGACACGCAGATGTCGTCGGCGTCGATCAGGGTCAGGTGCCCCACCGCCGTGCGCGCCAGCGCTTCCACCACCCACGAGCCCACCCCGCCCATGCCGACCACCGCCACCCGGCGCTGCGACAGCTGGTCCACGGTGCCCACCCCATACAACCGGTCGATGCCGGCAAAGCGTTCGCGCAATACGTCGTTCATGCCGCCCATTTTAGACGGCCCGGCGCCTGCCACGTACGGTCGTGATGCGGCCAGCGGTAGGATGCAGCGAGCCACCCACAAGGAAGCCACCCGCATGAATGCCCCCATCCCCACCCGCCGCCCGTCCGCCGCTTACCGCTATCTGTTTGTCGCAGGCCTGGGGCTGGTGATCGGCTTGGTCGCCACGGTGATGGTGTCCCGCGCGATCCAAGCCCGCCAGGACCCGTTCCCCGGCAGCCTGATGCACGTGATGGAGCGCCAGGTGGCGCTGTTGCGCGATGCGCAGGCGCAGAACCGCTGCAGCCTCGCCGACAGCGTGCCGCGCCTGCAGACGCTGCGCTCGCTGTCCAACGACCTGGACCTTGCGTTCCCCGACCTGAAGGACAGTGCGCAGTTCCAGCAGCACGCCAGCGGTCTGCGCGCCACGCTCAACACCGCGCTGGCGGCGCCGCCGACCGACTGCGTGGCCATGGGCCAGCTGGTCGAAAAGATCCAGACCGACTGCAAGGCCTGCCACCAGGATTTCCGCTGATTCATCTGGCAGCCACGAAGCGGTGGCCGGATTGGCACCCTGTTCACGCGGGACAGGACAGGATCTGCGCCATGCGCCCCAGACGCATTCACGACCACCCCTTCTGGCCAGGAGAACCACCATGAAGATCCAACTCATTGCTGCCGCCGCCGTCGCTACCGTCGCGCTGGCCGGCTGTGCCACCACCTCGCCTGGCTACGGCGGCGGCTACAACAACAACGGCTACAACAACGGCTATAACAACAGCGGCAACTACAACACCAACCGCTGCGCCGATTGCGGCATCGTGACCCGCATCAACCAGGTGGCCTCCGGCCGCACCGCCCCCAGCGCCACCGGCGCGATCCTGGGCGGCCTGGTCGGCGCCGTGGCCGGCCATGAAATCTCCGACCACACCGGGGGCAGCAAGGGCAACCAGAACATCGCCGCCGCTGCGGGCGCGGTGGGCGGTGCGCTTGCCGGCAACCAGATCCAGAAGAACGTGACCAGCGATACCTTCGACATCACCGTGCGCATGGACGACGGCCGCACCGTGGTGGTGAACCAGCGTGACCTCGGCGGAATCCGCGAGAACACCTACGTACGCGTGGTCAATGGTCGCGTAGTCCTGCGCTGATCCACTGCACCGCTGCAGCGTGAAAGCAAAGGGCCCGCTTGCGCGGGCCCTTTCCATGTTCCGATCAGACCGGAGCAGTGCGCGCTTAGAGCGGGCGCACCTTGTCGGCCTGCAGGCCCTTCTGGCCCTGGGTCACTTCAAACTCGACCGCTTGGCCTTCCTTGAGGCTCTTGAAGCCCTGGGATTCGATTGCACGGAAGTGTACGAACACGTCCTCACCGCTTTCACGGCTGATGAAACCGAAACCCTTCGCGTCATTGAACCACTTGACGGTGCCCTTCTCTGCCATCTTCCTTACTCCCTGACTGTCTTGTAGTTGGTTACGCCTTGTGGGCGGCTGACAAGCAAGGGGGAAGCGAGGTGCATCGATGGAGCGGATCGGAAGATCTACCATCATCAGGCCACGATCCACGGTGACCTTGCCAAGCTCAGCGTCTGCAACTTAACCCGGGCAAAATGAAAAAGCAACTGGCTTATTTCACGTATGTCAACCCCAAATAGACAACCATACTGGACAGCATGGACCCTTCATTCATCTTTTACCTGATCGCCGTGGTGCTGGTGCTGGTCGGTATCGCCGGCATCATCCTGCCCGCCCTGCCCGGGATCCCGCTGGTCTTCGCCGGTCTGCTGGTGGCGGCCTGGGGCGACGGCTTCGTGCATGTGGGCTGGGTACCGCTGACAGTGCTCGGCCTGCTGACGCTGACCTCCTTCGCCGTGGACGTGTTGGCCACGGTAGTGGGCGCCAAGCGGGTCGGGGCCAGCCGCAAGGCGCTGTGGGGTACCTTCATCGGCAGCATCGTCGGCGTGTTCTTCATGCCGATCGGCCTGTTCGCCGGACCACTGGCCGGCGCATTGCTCGGCGAGTACTGGCATACGCGCGAACTGGGCCGGTCCACCAAGGTGGGGTTGGCCACCTGGCTGGGCATCCTGCTGGGGTTCGCGCTCAAGCTGGCGCTGGTAATCGCGATGCTGGGCATCTTCGCGTTCGCCTGGTTCTTCTGAGCCCGGCCAGCTTCACGTTGCGCGCACGGGGGGCACCGGCATAAACGCGCTGATCCCGTCAGTGCGTCGCGTTGCGCTGGCGGGAACGTCGGGCAGCCGCCACACTGTCCGCGCTCCCCTCCATTCATCGGCCCGCCTCCATGACCCACCGCCCTCGTTCGGCCCTGTTCTCTGCCTTGGCGCTGGCCAGCGCCAGCCTGCCGCTGGCCGCCCAGGAAGCCGCGCCGACGCCGGCATCGCCTGAAGCCTGCGCGCTGGTGGGCACCGACGTGGCCCGCCTGGCCTGCTACGACAAGCTGTTCCGGCCCACAGTGGAAACCACCCAGGCGGCCGATGCCGCTGCCACCGCGGCCAAGCAGGAGCGTCGGGAAGAGCGCCAGGCGGCGCGTACGCCCGAGGCCCCGGCCACCGAACGCGTCAAGCAGCGGCTGGGCGAGGTGTTCAAGAACGATGGCCATGATTCCGCGCTGGCCAATGCCGGCAAGGGCTCGTTGCTGGACAGCCGCTGGGAACTGGCGCAGGACTCCAAGCTGGGAGCGTTCCAGCTGCGCGCCTACAAGCCGGTGTACCTGCTGCCCGCGTTCTGGACCAGCGACAAGAACCAGATGCCGCACTCGCCCAACCCGGACAACACGGTGACCACGCCACAGCAGCTGGACAGCAACGAGCTGAAGTTCCAGCTGAGCTTCAAGACCAAGGTCTGGGAGAACGTGTTCGGCGACAACGGCGACATCTGGGCCGGGTATACCCAGAGCTCGCGCTGGCAGGCCTACAACGCCGACAACTCGCGCCCGTTCCGCGAAACCAATTACGAGCCGGAGATCATGATGGTCTTCCGCAACGGCTATTCCATCGGCGGCTGGCGCGGGCGCATGAGCGGGCTCAGCCTCACCCACATGTCCAACGGCCGCGCCGACCCGCTGTCGCGCAGCTGGAACCGGGTGATCGCCAACATCGGCCTGGACCGCGAAAACTGGGCGCTGGTGCTGCGCCCGTGGTACCGCCTGCCCGAAGACCGCGAAGACGACAACAACCCGGACATCGAGGATTACATGGGCCGCGGCGACGCGACCCTGACCTGGAACCGCAACGGCCACGAAGTTTCGCTGATGGCGCGGCATTCACTACGCGGTGGCGACCGTTCGCACGGGGCGCTGCAGCTGGATTACGGCTTCCCGATCAGCAACCTGCTGCGCGGGCATGTGCAGATCTTCGATGGGTACGGTGAAAGCATGATCGATTACAACCACAAGGCGACCTACATCGGCCTGGGTGTGTCGTTGCTGGAGTGGTACTGACGCTGCGCCGCAGCCACGCCGGGCGCGGCGCTACGCGGTGTCACCGCCAGTCGGTGATGCCTTCGCGGCGGTAGGCTTCGGCGAACGCCGGGCGCGCTTTGATGCGCTCTGCGTAGGCCTTCAGTTCCGGCCAGGTATCGCTCGGCCGCGGCATGTTGCGTGACCAGCGCATCAGCATCACCAGCATGAAATCGACCACGCTGATGCGTTCGCCCAGCACGTACGGCCCCGCCTGCTGCAGGTGCTCGGCGAACCGTGTCCACCCCGCTTCCAGCTGCTGGCGCGCGCCCTCGCGTACCGCGTCCACGTTGTCCGCACCGGCCACTTCATCGGCATAGAACCACGCGCGATACGCCGGCTGCAGGGTGTTGGCGCACCAGAACATCCACCGGTAGGCCTGCGCACGCTCGGGCGTGCCCGGCGCCGGCAGCAGCCCCGCGTCCGGGTGCAGGTCGGCCAGGTGCAGGGCGATCGCCGCCGCTTCGGTCAGGACCTGGCTGCCCATCACCAGCGTGGGCACGCGACCGGCCGGGTTGAGGGCCAGGTAATCGGCCGATTTCTGCTCGCGGGTATCGAAATCGAGCAGCACCAGTTTGTGCTCGATGCCCAGTTCGATCAGCAGCCAATGCACTACCAGCGAGGCGGTGCTGGAGGATCCGTACAACGTGGTGGCCATGCGCGGGACCTGCGGTTGGGAAGGCCCTGATTATGCGCGCGCTGGCAGAACGAACTACGGCGCCCAGAAGCGCCGTTGTTCAAGAAGCATCAGGCCACGACCACCGGGATCCTGCCGATCTTCGCCTGCCATTCGCGCGGGCCGGTGATGTGCACCGATTCACCCGTGGAATCCACCGCCACGGTCACCGGCATGTCCTGCACGGTGAATTCGTAGATCGCTTCCATGCCCAGGTCGGCAAAGCCGACCACCTTGGCCGCCTTGATCGCCTTGGACACCAGGTAGGCAGAACCGCCCACCGCCATCAGGTAAGCCGACTTGTTGTCACGGATCGCCTCGATCGCGGCCGGGCCGCGCTCGGCCTTGCCGACCATGCCCAGCAGGCCGGTCTGTTCCAGCACCTGGCGGGTGAACTTGTCCATGCGGGTGGCGGTGGTCGGGCCGGCCGGGCCCACCACTTCCTCGCGGACCGGATCGACCGGACCCACGTAATAGATGAAGCGGCCCTTGAGGTCGACCGGCAGCGGCTCGCCCTTGTTGAGCATGTCTACCATGCGCTTGTGCGCGGCATCGCGGCCGGTGAGCAGCTTGCCGTTGAGCAGCAGGGTCTGGCCCGGCTTCCAGCTGGCCACGTCTTCCGGGGTGATGGTATCCAGGTCGACGCGGGTGCCCTTGGAGGCGTCGTAGGTGATCTGCGGCCAGTCTTCCAGCGACGGCGGGTCCAGCATCACCGGGCCGCTGCCGTCCAGGGTGAAGTGGGCGTGGCGGGTGGCGGCGCAGTTGGGGATCATCGCCACCGGCAGGTTGGCCGCGTGGGTCGGGAAGTCCTTGACCTTGATGTCCAGCACCGTGGTCAGGCCGCCCAGGCCCTGTGCGCCGATGCCCAGCGCGTTGACCTTGTCGTACAGCTCCAGGCGCAGTTCTTCGGCGCGGTTGGAGGCGCCACGGGCCTTGAGTTCGTTGATGTCGATCGGCTCCATCAGCGATTCCTTGGCCAGCAGCATCGCTTTTTCCGCAGTGCCACCGATGCCGATGCCGAGCATGCCTGGCGGGCACCAGCCGGCGCCCATGGTCGGCACGGTCTTGAGCACCCAGTCCACGATGGAGTCGGACGGGTTGAGCATGGCGAATTTGCTCTTGGCTTCCGAACCGCCGCCCTTGGCCGCCACGATCACGTCCACGGTGTCGCCCGGCACGATCTTCATGTTGACCACGCCCGGGGTGTTGTCCTTGGTATTGACGCGCTTGCCGGCCGGATCGGCCAGCACCGAGGCGCGCAGCTTGTTGTCCGGGTGGTTGTACGCGCGGCGCACGCCTTCATTGGCCATGTCTTCCAGGCTCATGGTGGCGTCGTCCCAGCGCACGTTCATGCCCACTTCCAGGAACACGGTGACGATGCCGGTGTCCTGGCAGATCGGCCGATGGCCTTCGGCGCACATGCGGGAATTGATCAGGATCTGGGCCATCGCTTCCTTCGCGGCCGGCGACTCCTCGCGCTCGTAGGCGGCGGTGAGGCTCTTGATGTAGTCGACCGGGTGGTAGTACGAGATGTACTGCAGCGCGTCGGCGATGGACTGGATGAGGTCTTCCTGCTTGATCGATGTCACGTAATGCTCGCTTGCTCGGGGCTGGCGGGGGTAAGCCCACCATTTTAGCGCCCCGGCCCGGCGGTGGTGGGAATCACTCCCGACAACTGCGCCGGGCCCTGTCACAGCAGGCAATCCCGGCCGGACTTACAGGATGACGCCCCCTGGTAAACAACCGGGCTTCACAGCGATGGCAGGCACAATGTCGGCCATGCCCGCCTCCCCCGCCGCCGGCGCTTCCGGCCCTAAGAATCCCAGCCTGCGCGAACGCTTCCAGGCGATGCGCAACCTGCCCCCGTTCCTGCGCCAGGTCTGGCAGACCAGCCCGGCACTGGCCAGCGCCAGCCTGGGGCTGCGCGTCATCCGCGCGTTGCTGCCGGTGGCGATGCTGTACGTGGGCAAGCTCATCATCGATGCGGCGCTGCTGCTGAGCCGGCACGAGGCCGGCTTCCCGCCGTTCGACGAAGCGCTGTACAGCGGCCTGCTCAATCCCCTGCTGGGCCTGCTGGCGCTGGAATTCGGCCTGGCCATCGCCTCGGACCTGCTCGGCCGGATCGTCAGCTACGCCGACACCCTGCTCTCGGAGCTGTTCACCAACGTCACCAGCGTGCGCCTGATGGAACACGCGGCAGAGCTGGACCTGGAGGACTTCGAGGACCCGGACCTGCAGGACAAGCTGGACCGCGCCCGGCGCCAGACCATGGGCCGGATGAACCTGATGAGCCAGTTGTTCGGCCAGGTCCAGGACGCCATCACCGTGGCCAGCCTGGCGGTGGGCCTGCTGGTCTACGCGCCGTGGTTGATCCTGCTGCTGGGCGTGGCACTGGTGCCGGCGTTCATCGGCGAATCGCACTTCAACGCGGCCGGCTACAGCCTGAACTTCCAGTGGACCCCCGAGCGCCGCCAGCTGGACTACCTGCGCCAGATCGGTGCCAGCGTGGAAACCGCCAAGGAGGTGAAGATCTTCAACCTCCACCGCTTCCTGATCGACCGCTACCGGTTCCTGGCCGACAAGTTCTTCCGCGCCAACCGCGCGCTTGCGCGCAAACGCGCGTTCTGGGGCACCCTGCTGGCCGCCTTGGGCACGCTCGGCTACTACACCGCCTATGCCTACATCGCCTGGCGCACGGTGCGCGGCGACTTCTCCATCGGCGACCTGACCTTCCTGGCCGGCAGCTTCCTGCGCCTGCGCCAGCTGCTGGAAGGCCTGCTGATCGGCTTTTCGCAGGTGGCCAGCCAGGCGCTGTACCTGGACGATCTGTTCTCGTTCTTCCAGATCCAGCCGGAAATCCATTCTCGCCCGGACGCGGTCCCGGTGCCGCAGCCGATCACCCAGGGCTTCGTGTTCGAGAACGTGGGCTTCCAGTATCCCGACGCGGAAAGCTGGGCGGTGCGCCATCTCGATTTCGAGCTGCGCGCGGGCGAAGTGCTGGCCCTGGTCGGCGAGAACGGCGCCGGCAAGACCACGCTGGTGAAGCTGCTGGCGCGGCTGTACGACCCGGACGAAGGCCGCATCCTGCTCGACGGCCGCGACCTGCGCGACTACGACCTGGACGACCTGCGCGCCAATATGGGGGTGATCTTCCAGGATTTCGTGCGCTACAACCTCAGTGCCGGCGAGAACATCGGGGTGGGCCTGGTCGAAGCGATGACCGACGATGCGCGCATCCGCGACGCCGCGCGCCGTGGCATGGCCGAAGATGTGATTGCCGGGCTGCCGCAGGGCTACGAGCAGCTGATCGGGCGCCGCTTCAAGCAGGGCGTGGACCTGTCCGGCGGCCAGTGGCAGAAGATCGCCATCGCCCGCGCCTACATGCGCGATGCGCAGGTGATGATCCTGGACGAACCCACTGCCGCGCTGGATGCGCGCGCCGAGTTCGAGGTATTCCAGCGCTTCAAGGAGCTGTCCGACAACCGCACCGCGGTGCTGATCTCGCACCGGTTCTCTTCGGTGCGCATGGCCGACCGGATCCTGGTGCTGGCCGGTGGGCGGATCGAGGCCAGCGGCACCCACGCCCAGCTGATGGCGCAGGGAGGCCGCTACGCCGAGCTGTTCGAGCTGCAGGCGGCGGGATATCGCTGAACGGGGTTCAATGAGAATTTATCTCATTTGAGATAAACTGGGCGGGACAACACAGATCAGACCCCCTCCCCATGTCTTCCGCTTTCGGCGCCGAAACGGTGCTTGAGGTCCGTCACTGGACCGACGCCTACTTCAGCTTCACCACGACCCGCGACAGCGGTTTCCGCTTCGAGAACGGCCAGTTCGTGATGATCGGCCTGGAAACCGAAGCGCGGCCGCTGCTGCGCGCGTATTCCATCGCCAGCGCGAACTGGGAAGAGAACCTGGAATTCTTCAGCATCAAGGTCCAGGACGGCCCGCTGACCTCGCGCCTGCAGCACATCAAGCCGGGCGACAAGGTGCTGGTCGGCAAGAAGCCCACCGGCACCCTGCTGATCAGCGACCTGCACCCGGGCAAGCACCTGTACCTGCTGGGCACCGGCACCGGCCTGGCGCCGTGGCTGTCGGTGATCAAGGACCCGGAAACCTACGAGCGCTTCGACAAGGTGATCCTGACCCACGGCGTGCGCTACGAAAAGGACCTGGCCTACCGCGAGCTGTTCGAGAAGGAACTGCGCGAGCATGAGTTCCTGGGCGAGATGATCGGCGACAAGCTGCTCTACTACCCGGCGGTGACCCGCGAACCGTTCCCGAACCAGGGTCGGCTGACCTCGCTGATGGAAAGCGGCGAGATGCAGCGCACCCTGGGCCTGCCCGAACTGAGCCCGGAAAACGACCGCGCCATGATCTGCGGCAGCCCGCAGATGCTAGCCGACCTGCGCAGCGTGCTGGACGCCCGTGGCTTCCAGACTTCGCCGCGGATCGGTACGCCCGGCCACTACGTCTTCGAGCGCGCGTTCGTCGAAAAGTAACCGCTGCGGCATGCGCCGGACGCATCGCGTGGGACACGCATGGCGTGTCGCTACGCCTGTTCGCCGGTCACGAATCCGTAGGGACACGCCATGCGTGTCCAGCAGTCACCCCAACGCAGCCTGGATATCGCCGCGCAGGTTTTCCGGTTTGTCAGTCGGCGCGTAGCGTTCGAGCACCTTGCCATCACGGCCGACCAGGAACTTGCTGAAGTTCCATTTGATCGCGCCGATGCCCAGCAGGCCGGACTTCTCGGCCTTGAGCCATTTCCACAGCGGGTGCGCGCCATCCCCGTTGACCTCGATCTTCTCCGAGAGCGGGAAGTCCACGCCGTAAGTCAGCGAGCAGAAACTGCGGATCTCGTCCGCGTTGCCGGGTTCCTGGTGGCCGAACTGGTCGCACGGGAAGCCGATCACCACCAGGCCCTGGTCGCGATACGCCCGCCACACCTCCTCCAGGCCCTCGTACTGGGGCGTGAACCCGCATTTGCTGGCTACGTTTACCAGCAGCAGCGCCTTGCCACGGTACTGGCCAAGGTCCTGCTGCTGGCCGTCCAGGTCCACGAACGAGAAATCGAAGGCGGTGGTCATGGTCGTGCTCCAAGGAGGGGTGTGGCCATTGTATCGATACGACCACCGCACATGCCTTTCGACACAAGCCCCCACCCCTCACCCCGGGTTAACCTCGGGCACTTGTCTGACCGGAGATTACCCCTTGACCACCCGCCTTGCCCTTGCCGTCGCCGTGACCCTCGGCCTTGCCCTGCCCGCCTATTCCGCCGTTGCCGCCGCGCCTGCGGCCAGCGCTGCCCAGCAGGCCAACCCGTTCTTCGCCGACAGCACCCTGCCGCTGCACTACCCGCAGTTCGACAAGATCAAGGACAGCGACTTCGCCCCCGCCTTCGATGCCGGCATGGCCCAGCAGCTGAAGGAAGTGGAAGCCATCGCCAACAACAAGGCCAAGCCGACCTTCGACAACACCCTCATCGCCCTGGAAAAGAGCGGTGACACCCTCGACCGTGCGACCACCGTGTTCTTCAGCCTGGTCGGCGCCGACACCAACGATGCGCGCAAGAAGCTGCAGGCCGACTACTCGGCAAAGTTCGCCGCGCACAGCGATGCGATCGCGCTGAACGGCAAGCTGTTCGCCCGCATCCAGGCCCTGTATGACACCCGCAACCAGCTCGGCCTGGACGCCGAAGGCGTGCGTCTGGTCGAGAAGTACTACGAGAGCTACGTGCGCGCCGGCGCCAAGCTCAATGACGCCGACAAGACCAAGCTCAAGGAAATGAACGCCGAGCTGGCCAACCTGGGCACCAAGTTCAGCCAGAACGTGCAGAACGAAGTGAACGCCTCGGCCGTGATCGTCGACGACGTCAAGCAGCTGGACGGCCTGTCGGCCGAACAGATCGCTGCCGCCTCCGAAGCGGCCAAGGCCCGCAAGCTGGACGGCAAGTACGTCATCGCCCTGCTCAACACCACCGGCCAGCCGCCGCTGACCAACCTGGCCAACCGCGACCTGCGCAAGAAGATCTACGATGCCTCGGTCACCCGTGGCAGCCGCGGTGGCGAGTTCGACAACACCGCGCTGGTCGCGCGCATCATGCAGCTGCGCGCCGACAAGGCCAAGCTGATGGGCTTTGACAACTTCGCCGCCTACAACCTGACCAACCAGACCGCCAAGACCCCCGAAGCGGTCAACGCCATGCTCGGCCAGCTCGCCCCGGCTGCGGTCGCCAACGCCAAGCGCGAAGCGGCCGACCTGCAGGCGATGATCGACAAGGAACAGAAGGCCGCCGGCAAGAAGAGCTTCCAGCTCGAAGCATGGGACTGGGCCTACTACAGCGAGAAGGTGCGTCAGGCCAAGTACAACTTCGACGAATCGCAGCTCAAGCCGTACTTCGAGCTGAAGAACGTGCTGGAAAACGGCGTGTTCTTCGCCGCCAACCAGGAATACGGCCTGACCTTCAAGCAGCGCACCGACCTGCCGGTCTACCACGACGACGTGACCGTCTACGACGTGTTCGACGCCGATGGCAGCCAGCTGGCGATCTTCATCTTCGACCCGTACGCACGCGCGTCCAAGCGTGGCGGTGCGTGGATGAACTCCTATGTGTCGCAGTCCAAGCTGACCGGCTTCAAGCCGGTGGTGGCCAACCACCTCAACATTCCCAAGCCGCCGGCCGGCCAGCCGACCCTGCTGACCTGGGATGAAGTGACCACCACCTTCCACGAATTCGGCCACGCCCTGCACGGCATGTTCTCGAACGTGAAGTACCCCTACTTCTCGGGCACCTCGGTGCCGCGTGACTTCGTCGAGTTCCCCTCGCAGGTCAACGAGATGTGGTCGGACAACCCGCTCATCCTGAAGAACTACGCCAAGCACTACCAGAACGGCACCGCGATGCCGCAGGCGCTGCTGGACAAGGTGATCGCGGCGGCCAAGTTCAACCAGGGCTTTGCCACCACCGAGTACCTGGGTGCGGCCATGCTGGACCAGCGCTGGCACCAGATCGGCCCGGACCAGGTGCCGGCCGCCAAGGACGTGATGGCCTTCGAGCGCGCGGCGCTGGAGAAGGACGGCATCTACTACGCGCCGGTACCGCCGCGCTACAAGACCCCGTACTTCAGCCACATCATGGGCGGCTACTCGGCCGGCTACTACGCCTACATCTGGTCGGAAGTGCTCGACGCCAACACCCAGAAGTGGTTCCGCGAAAACGGCGGCCTGAGCCGCAAGAACGGCGACCATTTCCGCGAAACCCTGTTGTCCAAGGGCGGCAGCGTGGATGCGATGCAGCTGTTCCAGAACTTCGCCGGCCACGAACCGCAGATCGAGCCGCTGCTCGAGAAGCGCGGGCTGACCGCAGAAAAGAAGTAACGCGCCTGTAAGTCAAAACCGCCCGGCACATGCCGGGCGGTTTTTTTTCTGCATCAGGTTCATCGCGGACACGCATGGCGTGCCCCTACGTAGCGACATGCCATGCATGTCCTTGGCCATGCCACACCGTTCGCGTGTGATCACCTCGGTGCGACATACCCGCCCGGCACGCCGTTCGGCGACAGCACCAGCTGCCACAACTGGGCGTGCCGGCAGCGGAAGCTGGCCATCGAGCCGGCCAGGTAGAACCGCCACATGCGCTTGAAGCGTTCGTCGTAGCGTTGCGGGTCCAGCCGTGACCAGGCCGCCTCCACGTTGCTGCGCCAGGCCTGCAGCGTGCGGTCGTAGTCGGCGCCGAAACTGTGCCAGTCCTCCAGCACGAACAGGCCTTCATAGGCGGTAGTGATCTGCGCCGCCGACGGCAGCATCGAGTTGGGGAAGATGTAGCGCGCGATCCACGGGTCGGTGCGGTGGCGCGAGAGATTGCTGCCGATGCTGTGCAGCAGGAACAACCCGTCCGCTGCCAGGCAACGCCGCGCCATCTCGAAATAGCTGCGGTAGTTCTTATCGCCGACGTGCTCGAACATGCCTACCGACAGGATCGCGTCAAAGGTCTCGTCGACATCGTGGTAGTCCTGCAGGCGGATCTCGATCGGCAGCCCGGCGCACAGCTCACGTGCGTACTCGGCCTGCTCCTGCGAGATGGTGATGCCCACGCAGGAGACGCCGTAGCGTTCGGCGGCGAACTTCAGGGCCTCGCCCCAGCCGCAGCCGATGTCGAGCACGCGTTGGCCGGGGCGCAGCCGTAGCTTTCGGCAGATCAGGTCGAGCTTGGCTTCCTGCGCGGTGTCCAGATCGTCCGCGCCCGCCCAGTACCCACAGCTGTAGACCAGCCGCTTACCCAGCATCGCGCCGTAAAGATCGTTGCCCAGATCGTAATGGCGACGACCCACCTCGAGGTTGCCGCCGCCGGACTGCAGGTTGAACAGCCGCGCCCTGAGCGCGTCACCCAGTTCGCGCCAGCCGTGCACGCGTTCATCCAGGTGCGCCTGCATCAGGTGCAGCAGGAACCCGTCCAGCGAGGCCGCGTCCCATTGCCCGTCCATGTAGCTTTCGCCCAGGCCGAGCGACCCGTGCGCGATCACGCGCGCGTAGAAGTGCGGGTCGTGCACCTGGATGTCGTGCGGACGCTCACCATCAACGGTGACGTCCGCCTCGTGCAGCAACTCGATGACCCGTCGTTGCAGCCCCCCGTCCACGGCCGCCCTCCACTAGCCCTTGGCGAACAGCCCGGCGTAGGCCGGGGCCACGTGCGGTGCCAGCACGGCGGCGGGCACGTCCACGGTCTGGGTGCCATCCGAGTACGGGCCCACCTGGTACGGCGGGAACACGAAACGCACCGCGGTGATCAGCCCATTGGGGTCGGTCATCGGCTGGAACTGGCTGAAATTCTCGGCGCTGGCCCCGGTGCCGTCGGCGATCATGCGGCTGGCGCTGCGCAGCGATTCCTGCAGCTGGCCCGGATCCATGTCCTCGCTGCTCAGCCGGGTCGCCACGCGCTCCTTGAGCTGGTCGGCGATGTAGTCGCTGACCGCGCCCCAGCCTTTGGTATCGGCAATCAGCTTGTCGGCGGTGAGCATGGTCTGCGTTTCCGGCAGCCACACAAAACGCGCCACCAGCGGTTCGCCATGGGCACCGCCGGTATAACGGCTGCCGTCGGCGCTGATCACCACCAGCTGCGGGGTCTCCAGCACCTTTTCGAAACTCAGCGACAGCTCGTAGGGCATGGTCGGCTTGTCGTTGCCCAGGCCGTCCACGGCCTGCTGCAGTTCAGCGCGCGCCGCCGTGGCGTAGTCCGACAGCGCCTTGGCCAGCCCGGGGAAGCGGTTCACGTCCTGCGGGTAGCTGATGCCCACCACCGCCTGCGGGGTGTTTTCAATAACGTCACGCAGCTCCAGCGGCGCCTCGACGGCGGCCTGCGGCGCGGTGGCATCCGGCTGTGCGGTGGTGGTGTCGGATGCCGGTGCGACAGCGGTATCCGCCTCGCGCTTGCAGCCGGCCAGCAGCACCAGCCCCACGGCCAACGCCAGCGCGCCGGTACGCAGCGCGCGGCGGTTTCCTGCGATGTTCATTGCAATCCCCTTGTTGAAACCCAGCATGATGATCCTTCGTCCGTGAAAAAAACTGTGCCTGCTACGCCAGCAGGTCGTCGTACTCGGTGTGCCGTTGGAAGAACTGCTCGGCGTAGGCACACGCCGGCACCACCTTGTACTTGTTGTCGCGCGCGTAGCGCAGGGCGACCTTGGTCAGCTCCCCGGCGATGCCGCGGCCGGCAATGGCCTCGGGAACCTCGGTATGGATGATGACCATCCGCTTCCGCTTGATCTGGTAATCCAGCAGCGCCAGATACCCTTGGATCCGGGCCTGGAACCGGTGGCGGGCCAGATCGTGCTCCACCTCGTACGCCAATCCGGGCGGGGTGACCGAAGCCATGGGCGGTGTCTCCTGCGGCGACTGTCGCGATAGTGCGCAGCGTAGCGCCATGATCGCGTGAAGCCTGAACAGGGGCAACAGGCGACGCATTTGGTCACATAAGGTCCTAAAGTCCGCCCGATTCAAGCCGATATCGGTTTCGGACAGGCCGCGAAAGCTGGCACGCGTTTTGCGACACCTGTCTGCCCCATCCGTGTCCCAAGGAGTGTCACATGGACCATGCACCCGACTTCACCCAGCCCGGCGACGCCGACAGCTCGCTGCTGGAAGGCCTGTTCCAGCTGGCCCTGAATGGCCAGACCCAGGGGTCGGAGTTCGACCTGATCGACCACGAGGTCTACGCCCGCCTGCTCAGCACCTACGGTACCGACCAGCGTTTCGCTGCATGATGGAGCGTCACGACCAACGGTCGTGACCTACCCAATGCCCGGGGGTAGGTCACGACCGTTGGTATGCCTGCCTGCGGCAGGCCCCCTTCGGGCCGTCGGCAAGCGACGTTAGGAACGGCTGCGCCGTTCCTTGCGTGACCGCGCTTCCCCTTCAGCCGCCCAGGCTGAAGCGCGGGTTGCTCAACTCGCGCAGGAAGTGGTCGAAGATCGCCGGGCGCATCGCCAGCATGAAGATCACGCCGAACGCGGCACCGGCCAGGTGCGCGCTGTGGTTGATGCGGTCACCGCCCTTGCGGTCCATCCAGATGCTGTAGCCGACGTAGAACGCGGCATAGATGATCGCCGGCGCCGGGATGAAGAACACGAAGATGATGCTCCACGGGCTGATCAGGATGAAGGCAAACAGCACCGCCAACACCGCGCCGGACGCGCCCAGGCTCATGTAGTTCGGGTTCTTCTGGTTCTTCAGGTAGCTGGGCAGGATCGACACCACCAGCGCACCCAGGTAGAACGCCGGGTACGTGAGGTAGCTGCCGGTGAGGTTGACCATCACCGACTCGATCTGGCCGCCGAAGAAGAACAGCGTGATCATGTTGAACGTCAGGTGCGCCAGGTCCGCGTGGATGAACCCGTAGGTCACCAGGCGGTCGTACTGGCGCTTGCGGTCCACCGCCGGCGGCCACAGGATCAGGCGGTCGGCCAGCGCGCGGTTCTTGAACGCCATCCAGGAGACAAGAACGGTGATGGCGATCAGCAGCAGGTTGACGGGGGTCATGGCGGTACTCAGGCAGCGCGGTAGTTGTCGACCATACGATAGCGCTTGGCATACCAACCGAAGGCCAACGCCGCCACGAAGGCGAAGCCGGCGAAGAAGAACATCAGGAACGCGGCCTCGCTGAGCCCGGTACTGGCGATCTGGTGGGTCACCGTGTCGTTGCGCACCGCCGCGTTGGACAGCAGCACCCACAGGTTGCCGATGGTGGTGGTGAGGTTCCAGAAGCTCATCACCACGCCCTTCATCGCCTGCGGCGCCTGGCTGTAGGCGAACTCCAGGCCGGTGGCCGAGACCAACACCTCACCGAAGGTAAGCAGCGCATACGGCAGCATCTGCCAGAAGATGGACATGACGTTGCCGCCATCCATCATCACCTGGATGCCGCCGACCACGATCCAGGCCAGGCCGCTGAAGGCGATGCCGGCGGTCATGCGGCGCAGCGCGGTGGGTTCGAAGCCGAACCGGCGCAGCGCCGGGTACAGCACCAGGTTGTTGAACGGGATCAGGATCATCACCAGCAGCGGGTTCAGCGCCTGCATCTGCGAGGCGGTGAACCAGGACGGCATGGCCATCTGCTGGCCCTGCAGCACCCAGGTGGACGCCTTCTGGTCGAACAGCGAGAAGAACGGCGTGGTCAGCGCGAAGATCACCAGCACGCGCAGTACCGAACGCACGCCCTCCACGGCCTCGGCCGGGTGCACCGCGCGGGCGCGGTCGAGCTGGATCCAGGTACCGCCGCCCACGCCGGCCAGCACCAGCACCAGCGCGATGCACAGGCAGATCACGATGCCCAGGCTGCCGACCAGACCCATCGAGGCCACCGCCAGCACCGCGCCCAGGATGGCCAGGGTAAGACCCGGACGGCCCTTGCCCGGCACCTGCGCGGTCAGCGCGGTACGCACCACGTTGCCGAACGAATGCGGGTCCTTGGGCGGCAGCGGCACCAGCACGTAGCGCTTGCGGCCCAGCCAGAACACGAAGGTGGCCACGAACATCAGGATGCCCGGGATGCCGAACGCCCACTGCGGGCCCAGGTTCTTCAGCGCCAGCGGGATCAGCAGCGAGGCGAACAGCGAGCCGAAATTGATGATCCAGTAGAACGCGTCGAAGACGATCTTGGCCAGGTGCTTGTTGCTCTGGTCGAACTGGTCGCCCATGAACGAGGCCACCAGCGGCTTGATGCCGCCGGCACCCAGCGCGATCAGGCCCAGCCCGAGGAAGAAGCCTTCGCGGCTGTTCTCGAACAGCGCCAGGCAGGCATGGCCGGCGCAGTAGATCAGGCTGAACCAGAGGATGGTGTGGTACTTGCCGAAGAACTTGTCGGCCAGCCAGCCGCCCAGCAGCGGGAAGAAGTACACGCCGATCATGAAGCTGTGCATGATGTCCTTGGCCTCGCCGGCCCGGCCATCGGCCGTGATCTCCTGCAGCAGCAGCGAGGTGATCAGGAACTGCACCAGGATGTTGCGCATCCCATAGAAGCTGAACCGCTCGCAGGCCTCATTGCCGATGATGTACGGAATCTGGCGCGGCATGCTTCCCTTGCCAGCGCTGGCGGCTGCGGTCGTGCTCATTCTATGGGGCTGTCCTGCGGGTTCAAAGGGCGCAAGGTTACCGGAAGGGCCACGGCGGCGCACGTTGCGGCCGAACGTGACAACGCCGCCGCGCAATGGCAGGCATCTGGAATCCATTGACGGAAGTCACGGCACGTCGACGGACCAAGCGTAAACTTATCGTTATGCGCCTCCTCCCCACGGTTGTCGCAGGACGCTGGCACGGCTGGTTCCTGCTCCTGTTGTTGACCACTCCCGCGCTCCCGGCCGCCGCCCGGCAGAGCGAGGCGCCGCCACGCCTGCTCAGGATCGCCACACTGGAACTGCCGGCGGCCGACGAGGCCCAATGGGAGCAGCGCCGCGACCAGCTGCTGCAGGTGCTGGAAGGCCTGCAGCCGGACGTGATCGCCGTGCAGCGGGTGTTGCAGACCAAGGGCGGCAACCCCGCCTGCTGGCTGGCCACCCGCCTGCGCTACAGCTGCGACTTCGTCACCGCCGACCCGCCCAGCCAGCCGCTGCGCCACGGCAGTGCCATGCTCAGCCGGCTGCCGGTGGCTGAAGACGGGGTCACCCTGCTCCATCCGCCGGGCCGGTTCAGTGCGGCGGGCATGCTGCGGGTGAACCTGCAGGACGAGCAGATCAACATCTATGTCGCACGGCTGCGCCCGGACCCGGACGAAGCGCTGGTGCGGAAGCACCAGACCAGCGACCTGATGACCTGGATCGGCGCCACCTCGGACGGCCTGCCATCGTTGATTGCAGGCGACTTCTCGGCTGACACCGATGAACTGGTGCGCAGCTCACCCGGCTTCCAGCCGGCGCGCAAGAATCCCGGCGAGCGCGTCGACCCGCCGTCGGCAGCCGGGATCGCGGGCGGCCATGGGCTGGATGTGCTGTTCCAGGTGAGCCACTTCGCCGGGCAAGGCCTGCAACCGCTGAAGCTGCCCGCACTGGAAGGCACCGATATCGGCGCCCTGCGCCTGGGCATCATTGCGACCCTGAGGCTTCAGGGCGAAGCCCAGGCCCGGTAAACGAAAAGGCCAGGCATTTCTGCCTGGCCTTTCCGGTATCCAGTTCAACGCTGGAATCAGGCGATGGCTTCCTGGTAACGACGCTCGACTTCCTTCCAGTCGACCACGTTGAAGAACGCGCCGATGTATTCCGGGCGACGGTTCTGGTACTTCAGGTAGTACGCGTGTTCCCACACGTCCAGGCCCAGGATCGGCGTGTTGCCTTCCATCAACGGGCTGTCCTGGTTGCCGGTGCTTTCCACTACCAGCTTCTTGTCCGGGGTCACGCTCAGCCACGCCCAGCCGCTGCCGAAACGGGTCAGCGCCGCCTTGGTGAAGGCTTCCTTGAACTTCTCGAAACCGCCCAGCTGGGCGTCGATGGCCTGGCCGACGTCGCCAGTCGGGTTACCGCCGGCGTTGGGCGCCATCACGGTCCAGAACAGGGTGTGGTTGGCGTGCCCGCCACCGTTGTTGCGCACCGGGCCCTGCAGGTTTTCCGGCAGCGACTTGAGCTTCTTGACCAGCTCCTCAACCGGCAGGTCGGCGTATTCGGTGCCTTCCAGTGCCGCGTTGACGTTGTTGATGTAGGTCTGGTGGTGCTTGGTGTGGTGGATTTCCATCGTGGCCGCATCAATGTGCGGCTCAAGCGCGTCGTAGGCGTAGGACAGCTTGGGGAGGGTGTAGGCCATGTGGTTCTCCTGGTAGCTCACTCGCCCGGCGAAGACCGGGCGTTGCGAAGTCGATGATGGGGATGGCCGCCAAGCTTACCAACCCCCACGTAAAGGAAACTTCGTTTGGCTACGCTACATTAACCCCGTCCCCCGCACACTCGATGTTCACATGCGCAAACCTCTACTGCTGCTCGTTGCCATTGTCCTGCTGGTGGGCGGTCTTTTCGCCATCAAGGAAGCCCAGCGCGCGCCCGCGCCGCAGTTCGCGCCGTCGCTGACCCAGCCAGGCGCCGATGCTGCGCCACTCGACAACGCCCCGGCCAATCCCGGCGCCGCCGCGCAGCGCACTCACGACCCACTGCCTGCCTTCCTGCCTGCAGAAGCACGCCAGACCATCCTCCTGATCCAGCGCGGCGGTCCCTACCCGCACCGCCAGGACGGCGGCGTTTTCAGCAACCGCGAACAGCGCCTGCCGGATCGCCCGCGCGGCTATTACCGCGAGTACACCGTGGACACGCCGGGTGCCGGCAACCGCGGCGCACGCCGCATCGTGACCGGCGGCACTCCGCCGACCGGTTGGTTCTACACCGACGACCATTACGAAACCTTCCGCAGTTTCGAGGTCCCACCTGCCGGGAGCTGGCAATGAACCACGATGGATTCGAACTGGGTCTGGACGACATCAACAATGCGGGCGTGTATTCGGTCACCAACGCCGACATCGGCGCGCTGTCGGCCGCGATGCGCGATGCCCGCCTGCGCGTGGCCACGATCGACCTGGGCGGCTGCCGCGACAAGCGCACCCTGATCGCACGCGTTGCCGCGCAGCTGGATTTCCCACAGACGTTTGGTGGCAACTGGGACGCGCTGCTGGATTGCCTGCGCGACCTCGGGTGGATGAAGGCCAACGGCTACGCGTTGTTCTTCAGTGATGCGGACGAGTTGCAGGAAAACGCGGAGAAGGACTTCGACACGTTCCTGGATGTGCTGGAGGACGCCAGCAAGACGTGGCTCGAACACGACGTGCCGTTCTGGGCATTCGTCGCGCTGGAAGACGCAGGAAGCGACGATTCGGAGGGGTAATCCCGCGTAGCGACACGCCATGCGTGTCCCACGGACGGCATGATCCCACGTGGCCCTTGCGGTCAACGGCTTCCGTTGTCGTCCTGTAATTCCTTCTTGAACGGAATGTCCGGCGGCGGGCGAGCCACCGCCGGCTGGTCCTGCATGTTCGGGTCGGACAGGCCGCAGCCGCCGCCGAACTGCAGGATCGAGACCACGCAGGAAATCTTTGAGCTGGTGCCCGGAATCGGAATCTCCACGGCCTTGATGCCCTTGCGCACCCATTCGGCCAGCAGCGATTCGTTCGGCGCCCAGTACTTGTCGAACGAGGTCGGTGTGTAGTCGTACGGCGGGCGCTTGAGCCACGTCCCGGACTGGGCGATGCGTTCGCGGCTCCAGCCATCGTTCTCGCCACCGGGAGCGCCGCGCTCGCTGTCGCCGCTTCCCGCCTGCCCCGGCACGCGCACGCTGCCGTCGGCGTTGAACAGACCCTCGCCGGTACGCCCGGCGCCCTGGTTGGCCTGCGCGCCACTGCGCTCGCCGGCCCGGTTGCGGTCGGCCGCGCCCCAGTCATCGCCCCGTGCGGGCGTGGCCCAGTTGCCCGGCGTGGGCGACGGACGCGCGGCCGGCGCACGGGCCGGCGCGGCACTGGAGGCGGTGCTGCGGCTTGGGCTGGCCTGGCTGGCCGTACTCGCCCCTGGCGTGGGCGAAGGTGCGGACGCTGCCGGCGATGGGGTCGCTGCGGCCGGGGCCGGGCGCGGCGCGGCATTCGGCACCGCACGCTCACGCACCGCCACTTCCGGACTGCGCCCGGGCACAGTGATCTCGCGCTGCGGCACCGGCGCGACCGTGACCGACACTGACGGCGCCGGGGTCACTTCACGTTCGCGCACCTGCAGATCACGCTGCGGCACGGTGACCTCAACCCGCGGACCCGGCACGGGCACCGGTGCGGTGGGCGCGGTGACCACGGTGACCTCTCGTTCGCGCACCGCCACGTCGCGCGGGCGCACCTGCGTTTCCACCGGGCGCACGGACGGGGTGATCGAAGGCGGCGTCGGTGCCTCCGCCACCTCCACGGTGCGTTCGCGCACCTGCGGCTCGGGCGCGTCGCGCGGAATCACCCGCACTTCAGTGCGCGGCACGCTGGTGGGCGGCACCACGAAATCGGTGGTGGCTTCGGCCACATCGGTGGCCTGAACCGGCTGTTCGACAGCGGTGGGCGCAGGGGCTGGCGGTGTCGGCGCGGGTTCGGTACTGGCGGTCGGCGCCGGCGCCGATGCCGGCGGCTGCGGCGCGGTGGCTGCGGTCGAGCTCGCCGGTCGGGGCTGCGAGGCGGCGGCCGCTTCTGCCTGGGCGCTCGCAGCGGCGGCGGCCGCGCTGCCTGCAGCCGTCGGCTCGCCGCCACCACTTTCCTGGGGTGTTCCGCTGCCCAGGAATTCCACCTGGATGCGGCCGCCATCACCGCCCTGCTCCGGCTGCACCGGCGGGCGGATCAGCGCCACCCACAACAGCAGCAGCGCGAACATGACGTGCAGCAGCACGCTGATGACCGCCGAGGTCCAGCGCATCCAGCGCTGGTCGCGCGGGGCCGGGTCCCAGGTCTGCCAGAGCAGCCGCCGCAGCGACTGCACGAAGCCCAGCGCCGGCAGCCGGCCGGGGGAGCCCGGCAACGGCCGCTGGATCAGTTCGGCAATCACTTCGGTCGAGCGGAACGGGCGCGGCAGCGGCGTCAGCGCGCGCAGCCACAGGCCCCACCCGTAGGGCAGGCCCGTGGTTTTTTCAACGATGCGTTTGTCCGGCTGGCGGGAAAGCAGCCAGTCGAGGATGTCGTCAGCCCGGCGCAGTGTCACGCAGGCCGGTCAGGCAGCCGTGCCGCGCGGAATATACGGCGCGTGACCGCTGTCGTGGTCGGTCGCGTCACGTACGGCGGTGATGCCGGGCACGCGGCCCATCAGGGTTTTCTCGATGCCCTGCTTGAGGGTGACGTCGGCCATGCCGCAGCCCTGGCAGCCGCCGCCGAAGCGCAGCAGCACCACGCCATCGGCAGATACTTCCTGCACCGCGACCTTGCCGCCGTGCGAGGCCAGCTGCGGGTTGACTTCGTTTTCGACAACCCAGCGCACGCGTTCAACCAGCGAGGCCGAATCGGCCGGGGCTTCGCCCTTGATCTTCGGGGCCTTGATGGTGAGCTGCTGGCCGCCGGTGGCATTGGTGACGATGTCGATGTCGGCACCGTCCATCCAGCCCACGCTGTCGGACGCCACGTACAGGGTGAAGCCGTCGCAGTCCACCGCCCACTCGTCGCCGAGCAGGTCGGCCGGTTCGGCGAACTCCAGCCGGGCATCGGCACGCGGGGTGCCGGCATCGACGGCGCTGAGGCGCACGCCCATACCGGGCACGGCTTCGCGCTCGATGAGCTTGCGGAAATAGGTCTGGGCAGTGTCGGAGATCTGGATCATGCGGCTATTCTAGCGGCTTACATGTTATGCGCTCATTCGGTTTATACACTGTCCGGCGCATTGTTCAGGCATACACGAGGTGGAGGATTTCATGGCCGACCTGATTCCGCTGGCGCAGGCCCGTTGCGTACCGCGCAAGGGCAGCGACCACAAGCTGGGCGAAGCCCGCATAGCCGAGCTGCTGCCGCAGGTTCCCGGCTGGGAGCTGGCCGAACTGGGGCAGGCCCTGACCCGGACCTTCCGCTTCGCCGACTACTACAAGACCATGGCGTTCGTGAACGCCCTGGCCTGGGTGGCCCACGCCGAGGACCACCACCCGGACCTGGGGGTGCATTACGACCGCGCCGTGGTGCGCTTTTCCACCCACGACGTGGGCGGGTTGAGCGAGAACGACTTCATCTGTGCAGCCAAGGCTTCGGGCCTGACGGAGTGATTTTGATGAACATCCAGGTACGCGTGGCGGTGACCGCAGCGGTGCTGACCCTTGCCGGGTGTGGCGGGTCGTCGGAGCCGGCCGCACCGGTGGCGGCGCCTACCGAGGTGGCTGCGGTGAAGACCCCGCCGCCGGTGTACCCGATCGAGCTGGCCTGCCAGGCCATTGGCGGCACCACCACGCTGAAGGTGGTGGTGGGGACCGACGGCAAGCCCGGCCAGGTGCAGCTGGTGAGCGGCAGCGGCAACGCACAGCTTGATGAGCAGGCGCAGAAGGCGGT
Organism: Stenotrophomonas sp. GbtcB23; assembly: GCF_019091045.1. Taxonomy (NCBI): domain Bacteria; kingdom Pseudomonadati; phylum Pseudomonadota; class Gammaproteobacteria; order Lysobacterales; family Lysobacteraceae; genus Stenotrophomonas; species Stenotrophomonas sp. GbtcB23. The sequence continues at coordinate 56,684 of NZ_JAGXKC010000003.1, forward strand.
GGAAGGCTGGCAGTTCAAGGCGGCCACCCGCGCCGGCCAGGCGGTGCCCACCACCATCCAGGTGCCGGTGAGCTTCAACCCGCCGCAGCCCAAACCCGATGAGTGCTTCGCGGTGGAAGAACGCCTGCGTCGCGGCGGCTGATCAAAGGACGCTGTGGCGGATGCCGGAAATCTCGAGTGAAAACGTATGGGTCGCCCTGCTGGTGACCCTGGCTGCCGGGCTGGCCACCGGCCTGGGCAGCCTGATGGTGTTGTTCTCGCGCCGCCCCAATCCCCGCCTGCTGGCCTTCGGCCTGGCCTTCGCCGGCGGCGCGATGGTGTTCGTGTCGCTGACCGAGATCCTGACCAAGGCGATCGATTCGTTCACCCAGGCGTATGACGCGCGCGTGGGCTATGCCTACGCCACGGCGGCGTTCCTGTGCGGGGTACTGCTGATCGTGCTGATCGATCACCTGATTCCGAACCCGCACGAAAGCCTGGACAAGCAGGACCCGATGTTCCGGGAGAACAACAAGGCCTACATCAAGCGGGTGGGCCTGCTGACGGCGGTGGCGATCACCGCGCACAACTTCCCGGAAGGCCTGGCCACGTTCTTCGCGACGCTGGAAAGCCCCTCGGTGGGGATGCCGCTGGCGTTCGCCATTGCGATCCACAACATCCCCGAGGGCATCGCGATCGCGGTGCCGGTGTATTTCGCCACCCAGAACAAGTTCTATGCGTTCGGCGCCAGCCTGCTGTCGGGCCTGGCCGAGCCGATCGGCGCGGCCATTGGCTACGTGGTGCTGTCTGGCGTGCTCAACCACGCCACCTTTGGCTGGGTGTTCGGGATTATTTCCGGGGTCATGGTGTTCCTGGCCCTGGACGAACTGCTGCCGGCCGCCAAGCGTTATGCCAAAGGCCACGAAACCGTCTACGGCCTGGTCGCCGGCATGGCCAGCCTGGCCATCAGCCTGGTGTTGTTCAAATGGTGATGTGCGTGCGGGCGTGGCGCAGATTGCGTGGGCCGGCCAACGGCCGGCGCTACCGGATGCGGGTTGATTTGATTCCAATCCCGATGGGCCTGCGACGGTTACCGGGCCTCTGGTTGGTTGATCCCGATCTGTGGACGTTACGTAGCGGTTCGTAGCCCCGGCCGTTGGCCGGACACCGCGCGCAGCGCGGCCCAAGTCTCAGGAGGTGGCCGAATGCGGCCTCCCGATACTCCGTCCGGCGTTTAGACGATCCGAAGCGGTAGCGCCGGCCGTTGGCCGGCTGCTCTTCGTTCCGGGATCATGAACGCCTGACGGGCGGCTTCGGAACGTCTAAACGCCGGGTGGTGGCGGCAATCGTTGGGTGACCGTCTCCGGACGCTTGGGCCGCGCTGCGCGCGGTGTCCGGCCAACGGCCGGGGCTACGAATTCATATGGGCCCATTGGGATTGGGATCAATCAACCAACGGTCGACGACTTTTTCCGGGCCCATCCGGGCCCGGATCAATCAACCAACAGTGTCACCCCAACCGGTTCAACGCCTCGGTCAGCTCTTCGGCCAATGGCGCATTGAGCAGGTAGGGGGTCTTGCCGGCGTCCAGCGAGAACTCCAGCGAGGCGGCGTGCAGGAACAGGCGTTTCAGGCCGATCTGGTCACGAAGCCGCTTGTTGACGTCCGGATCGCCGTATTTGTCGTCACCGGCCACCGGGTGACCCAGGTGCCGGGCGTGCACGCGGATCTGATGGGTACGGCCGGTTTCGATCCGGACTTCACAGAAAGAATGGCCGCCCTTGCGCTCCAGCACGCTGAAGTGGCTGATGGACTCCTTGCCGATCGCATTGACCTGGACGTGGCGCTCGCCGCCCTGGCGCAGGCCCACGTGCAGCGGCGCGTCCACGGTCATGGTGCCGTCGGGCATGCGCCCCACCAGCAGGGTCAGGTAGCGTTTGCGGATGCCGGCGCCGTGGTCTTCCCGCAGCAGCGCCTGCAGCTCGCTCAGCGCCGAGCGCTTCTTGGCCACGATCAGCAGGCCCGAGGTGTCCCGGTCCAGCCGGTGCACCAGCTCCAGGGTCTTGCCGGGGCGAAGGGCGCGCAGGGTCTCGATGGCGCCGAAACTGATCCCGCTGCCGCCGTGGCTGGCCACGCCGGAGGGCTTGTTCAGGGCCAGAAGCCGCTCGTCTTCGTAGACGATGGCGTCTTCCAGCCGCTTCATGAACGCCGCCGGCGGGCCGGCCTTGTCTCCCTCTTCGGTGAGACGGACCGGCGGGACGCGCACTTCGTCGCCCTCCACCAGCTTGCGTTCGGCCTTGGCGCGGCCGCCGTTCACCCGGACCTGGCCGCTGCGCACGAGTTTGTAGACCAGACTGCGTGGCGCACCCTTCAGCTGGCCGAGCAGGAAGTTGTCCAGGCGTTGCCCGGCGCGGTCGGCCGGGACAGTCAGGAGACGGACGCTGGTCTTGCCTTCAGCGGGTTTGGGGGACGGCACGGTATCAGTCATTGGCCTTTTATTCTGTTACACTCGGCGGGCGAGATAAGGGATTGATTTCGTTGGAAGTTGCTCTGGGCCAGAAGCCCGACTTCCCTCGATTCCGGCACAGTGCGCAGCCACCGCCCCCGGGGCGGCCATGTTAGCGGCTCACCGGCAGTCCCGGCCATCGCCGGATGCCTGACACGCGTCTGCGCTGAAAAAATGTCCCTGTGGCGCTCCAGCCTGGCTGAAAGCTGCCTCCGGCCCGCAACACCCAAACCAAAACAAAATGAAGCGCTCCCGCGGCCTGCCGTGGTGTTGTAGCGCTGGAAACCCAAGCCGCCCTCCCCGCGCATGCGCGATGGGCGTGCAAGCGTGACCAGAAGCGAAACCCCATGGCGTTCCGCGCGGTAGCAGCGCGCGAGGAACGCAATATGAAGCGAATGCTGATCAACGCCACGCAGGCTGAAGAGCTGCGGGTAGCCATCGTGGATGGCCAGACGCTGTACGACATCGACATCGAACAGCCGTCCAAGGAACAGAAGAAGTCGAACATCTACAAGGGCCGCATCACGCGCCTTGAGCCGTCGCTGGAAGCGGCCTTCGTGGAATACGGTGGCGAACGCCACGGCTTCCTGCCGCTGAAGGAAATCTCCCGCGATTACTTCCAGGCCGGGGTCGACCACAACAAGGCCGGCATCCGCGAACTGCTGCGTGAAGGCCAGGAAGTGGTGGTCCAGGTCGACAAGGAAGAGCGCGGCAACAAGGGCGCCGCCCTGACCACGTTCATCTCCCTGGCCGGCCGCTACATGGTGCTGATGCCGAACTCGCCCACCGCCGGTGGCGTGTCGCGTCGCATCGAGGGCGAAGACCGCGCCGCGCTGAAGGAAGCGCTGGACAAGCTGAACATCCCCGACGACATGGGCGTGATCATCCGCACCGCCGGCGTCGGCCGCGATGCCGAAGAGCTGCAGTGGGACCTGGACTACCTGCTGCAGGTCTGGAAGTCGATCGCCGAAGCGGCGCTGACCAAGCCGGCCCCGTTCCTGATCTACCAGGAATCGCGCCTGATCGTGCGCGCCCTGCGCGACTACCTGCGCGCCGACGTGGGCGAGATCCTGGTCGATACCCAGGAGCTGTACGACACCGCCCGCGAATTCATGCAGCAGGTGATGCCGCAGACCCTGCGCAAGCTCAAGCACTACACCGACGACATTCCGCTGTTCAACCGCTTCCAGATCGAATCGCAGATCGAAGGCGCCTATGAACGCAACGTGCGCCTGCCCTCGGGCGGCTCGATCGTGGTCGACCAGACCGAAGCGCTGACCGCCATCGACGTGAACTCCTCGCGCGCCACCAAGGGCAGTGACATCGAGGACACCGCGTTCCAGACCAACCTGGAAGCGGCCGAGGAAGTGGCCCGCCAGCTGCGCCTGCGCGACCTGGGCGGCCTGGTGGTGATCGACTTCATCGACATGTCCTCCAACAAGCACCAGCGGGAAGTCGAGAACCGTCTGCAGAACGCGCTCAAGTACGACCGTGCGCGCGTGCAGCTGGGCCGCATTTCGCGCTTCGGCCTGATGGAAATGAGCCGCCAGCGCCTGCGTCCGAGCCTGGGCGAATCCAGCCAGATCGTCTGCCCGCGTTGCGACGGCCATGGCCGCATGCGCTCGGTGGAATCGCTGTCGCTGTCGATCATCCGCGTCGCCGAAGAGCATGCGATGAAGGAAAACACCGGGCAGGTGCTGGTCCAGGCCCCGGTGGAGATCGCCAACTACCTGCTCAACGAAAAGCGCAGCGCCCTGCGCGAGATCGAACAGCGCCATGACGCGCCGATCGTGATCGTGGCCGACGAGCAGCTGCACACCCCGCACTACGAAGTGACCCGCCTGCGTGAAAACGAGCTGGGCGAAGAAAGCGGCAAGCCGAGCTACCAGCGTGGCACCCCGCGCAAGCTGCCGGTGCATGCCCTGACCAAGGCGCAGCTGAACATCCCGGTTGCCCCGGCGGTCACCAACGTCAAGCACAGCTCCCCGGCGCCGGTCCGCGAGGTTGCCGAACCGGTGGCTGCTGCCCCGGCCCCGGTCGCCCCGGCGCCGGTCGCTGCGCCGGCCGCCACCGGCGTGGTCGGCTGGCTCAAGCGCATCTTTGGTGGCGAACCGGCGCCGGCCGCCGCCCCGCAGACCAACGCGCGCCCGGCCCAGGAAGGCAACCGCAACGGCCGCAACAAGGACCGCAACGGCAAGGACCGCAACGGCCGCCGCGATGAGCGTGGCGAACGTGGCCAGGGTCAGGGTCAGGGCCAGCAGGGCCAGGCCCGTGGCAAGGACCGTCGCGACGACCGTGGCGAACGCGCCGGCAAGGGCGAGCGCCGCGATGACCGCCGCCAGGACGTGGCCGCACAGGCGTCCGCACCGGCCGCCGGCCAGGCCCAGCAGGGCAAGCCGCGCAACGAGCAGCAGCAGCCCAAGGCCCCGCGCAATGAGCAGCAGCAGCCGAAGCTGAACCAGAACCAGAAGCAGAAGCCGCCGCGCCAGCAGAACGAGGGCGACAAGCCCGCGCGTCAGCCGCAGGCCGATGCCGCCAAGCCGGTGCAGACCGGCGTGACCGCTGCCGATGCGGCGCTGGTTGCAGCCGCGGTGACCGTGGCCGATGCCGCCACCCCGGCGACCACGGCGCCGACCGCGGCCCCGGTGTCGAACAACGCACCGGCCGATGAGAACCAGGTGACCGCCGTTGCGGTGGATGGCGAAGCCAACGAGCACGGCGAAGCGCCGGGCACCGGCGATGATGCCAGTGGCGAGGGCGCCTCGCGCCGTCGTCGTGGCCGTCGCGGTGGCCGCCGCCGTCGTCGTGGCAATGGCGAGCAGGCTGCAGGCAGCGATGGCCTGAACGATGACGGCGGCCTGGATGACGACGCCGACGGCGACGAGCAGGACGGCGACCAGGACGGTGACACCACCGCCCAGGCCGCCCGCCCCGCCGCCCGCAGCACCGGATCGAACCCGGAGTTCGACTTCGATGACGACGGCGCTGCTCCCGCTGCTCCGGCCGCGCCGGTGCAGGCCCCGCGCCCGGCCCCGGTGGCTGCCGTGGCCGCCGCCGCGCCGCTGGCCGTGGTCAGCAGCCCGGTGGTGACCGCCGGTCACAGCGAGGCCGCCCCGGCCCCGAAGGCCGAGCCGGTGGCAGAGCGCACCCCGTCCTACACCGACCGCGTGCCGTTCGTGGAATCGCCGATGCCGGCCTCCGCACCGGTCGCCAAGGCGCCGGAGGCTGAGAAGCCGGTGGTGGCGGAAGCACCGAAGGCGGTTGAAGCCCCGGTCGCCCCGGTCGTGACCGAAGCGCCGAAGGCTGTTGAAGCCCCGGCTGTGACCGAAGCGCCGAAAGCGGTAGAAGCGCCGGTCGCCGCTGAAGCGCCGAAGGCTGTTGAAGCTCCAGTCGTGACCGAAGCGCCGAAGGCAGTCGAAGCCCCGGTCGTGACCGAAGCGCCGAAGCCGATTGAAGCGCCCGTCGTGACGCCGGCCCCGGTGACCCCGGCCCCGACCGCACCCGTCGCCGTCGAGACCCCGAAGGCCGCCGAAGCCAGCACCAGCGCGCCGGTTGTAGAGCACAAGGGCCCGACCGAAGTCGGTCGTCCGGTGCAGACCAGCATGCTGGATGCAGTGGACGCCGTTCCGGCCGCGCCGGCTGCCCCGGCACCGGTGGCACGCGCGGAATCGGCCGCAGTTGCACCGGCGGTACAGAACGGCCAGCTGTTCGGCAGCGCCGCCAGCGACGCCGCACCGACCGACGCCGCCGCCCAGGCCGCGCACGCCGAAGCCCGCGAAGACATCCCGACCGATGTCGCCAAGGCCGACGATGCCGACAAGCAGGACCCGGAAAAGACCGACAAGGCCTGATCCGGTTCCAGCGGCAAGGTAAAAAAAGACAGCGGCCTTCGGGCCGCTGTCTCTTTTTGGATCCGGATCACGTAGCGCCACGCCCTGCGTGGCTGCCTGCCTCACGGTGCGAACTGCAGGCGGGTCCACACCCCGTAATGGTCCGACGCCCAGCGACCTTCGGCGTAGGGCTGGTCGAACAGCAGCCGCGCTTCGCGGGCCAGCAGCTTGTCCTGCTGGAAAAAGATGTGGTCGATGCGCGAGGGCGCATCGTAGTAATGCCGGTTCAACGTACTGATCTGCGCCAGTTCGTTGTTCACGTGCACGCTGCCATAGCTGTCGCCATAGCGCTGGCGCAGCGCACTCAGATCACTCGCATCCACCAGCGCATTGAAATCCCCCGCAATCACCACCGGCGCATCGCCCGATGTCGTCGCGATGAACGTCAACAGGTCGGCCACCTGCTCGGCACGGATGCGACTGCCGCGCTCATCCGAACGTTCGTTGAGATGGGTGGCATAGACATTCACTGGCTGCCCCTCCACATCGATACGCAGGTGCGCCACGGTGCGGTAGTCGGTCAGCGGCGCCAGCAACCGTTCACCGCGCGCCAGCACCGGGCGCCGGGTCAGCAGCGCATTGCCGTAACGCTTCAATCGGCCCGGCGGATCAGTGGACACGAACTGATAGTCATAGCCGAGCCTGCGCGCCAGCCAGGCGGCCTGGTTGCGCACATGCGGCTTCTGGATCACCTCCTGCAGCGCGATCGCGTCGGGCTGCAGCGCCTGCAGCTCGCGCAGGATCACCTTGCGCCGCTGCGGCCAGTCTTCCCGGTCGTGGTGCAGGTTGAAGGTCACCAGGCTCATGCCCTGCTCCACCGGCATTGCCGCGCGCGCCGGCAATGCCGCCAGCGCAACGGCCAGCAGCACGCCAAGCATGCCGGGGCGGGCGACCACCGCGGTCACGGCGCCTTGCGTTCGGCGCGCCGCACCGAGGCCGGGATCTGCACTTCCACCTTGGCCGGCACCTGGGTGATGCGCAGCTCGCCGTTGAGCCACTGCGCCGGCTCGCCGTTGACGGTGGTATCCCCCGGTTCGCCACTGAACGGCCACGGCAGGATCACCCCGCCCTGCGGTACCAGCAGCCCGGACGCGATCTGCAGCGTGAGCTGCCGGTCGCTGCGGGCCAGTGTGTAGCTCAGTTGCCCATTCGGCGTGCGCAGCCCCTTCACCCCGACCCCGGCGCCGTCCAGCCAGCGGCTGGGCACGCCGGCGGCCAGCACCAGGCTGTCGTCCACGTCGCGGTTGTAGGCGAACATGTCCAGCGCCGAGCGCACGAAGTCCGACGCCACCCACGCATGCGGCAGGTCGCCGACGAAGAACGGCTTGCGCGGCGTGTGCGAGACCACTTCGGCCCACTGGTTCCAGGCCTGCGGCGCGCGGTCCTTGAAGAAGAACTCGGTGGCCTGCCAGGCGCGGTCGCGCCAGCCCAGGCGCACGAACGCGGCCACGTTGCGCCACTCGTACGGGGTGTAGTCCTTCCACTCGCGCTTGCCGTCGCGGCGTTCCTCGAACTGCTTCCAGTAGCGCTCGAACGTGTTGTCCAGGTACGGCTGCGGCAGGCGGCCCTGTTCGCCGCCCGGGGCCAGCGCGATGGTGGTGGAGGTCGCGTCGAAATCACCCAGCTCGGCCGAACCGGGCAGGAAATCGATCTTGTGCAGGGCCGTGGCCGCCAGCAGCGAGGCCTGCAGGTCGTCACGGAACTGGTCGCGCGACTCGGCGATCTGCATCGCCTCCATCTTGCCCAGCGTGGAGGCGATGATCGCCGCATCCTTGTAACCGCGCAGCGCCCAGAAGTTGTCCCAGTACGAATGCATGGGCTTGGCCGAATAGCCTTCATGGCTGATCGACACCGGCATCATCCCGAAGAAGGCCGGGTTGCGCGCGCGGTTTTCCTCGGTGCGTTCGCTCAGGCGCAGCTGTTCCATGTACTGGTAGGCGCCCTGCACGTGCGGCCACATCAGTTCCAGGAAGGTGCTGTCACCGGTGTATCGCCAGTACTCGGCGATGTTGAAGATCAGTTCGCCGTGGCTGTCGTTTTCCGGCACCGGGTCGGCGCCGCGCGGGTCGACGCAGCACGGCACCTTGCCGTTGTCGAACTGGTACGGCGCGTACCAGTTCACGTACTCACGCACCGCATCGCTGCGGCCCATGCGCAGCAGGCCTTCGGAAATCATCGCGCCATCGCGGATCCAGCTGCGCGAGTACGAGCGCGTGCCCGGCTGCAGGCTTGGCCCGATCCGGGAGATCAGCATGTGCGCCAGTGCGGTGCGCAGCGTATCGGCCAGCGGCTTGCCCGCCGCTGGCACCTGCAGCGCCACCTGGTCCAGCTTGGTGCGCCACATCGAGGCCACCTGCTGCTGGGCCTTGTTGGCGTCGAAGTCCTTCGGGGTGGTCCACGCGCCGGTCTGCGGCAGCACGATGGCCACCTCCCTGCTCTGCCCCGGCTCCAGCCGCCAGCGGTACAGCAGCGCGCCCGAGGCCAGCCCGGTGGAATCGCGCACTTCGGTGGCGGTGGGCAGATTGCCAGTGGCCAGGTGGGTAACCTCCAGCTTGCCGTCGAACGGGCTGGCGAAAGCGGCGTCCGGCGTCTGCACCGGGTACACGCGCGGCTTGCCGTTGACCTCGACCTGGCCCGGTTCGAAATCCAGCGTGTCGATCCGGCTCACGCCGCCCACGGTGTTGAGGAACTGCCGCGGCGGATTCACCTGCCACGGCCGCACGGCCAGGGCCAGGGTGTAGTCGTGCGCCACCTTGTCCGGGTTGTGCAGCGTGTAGCGGCCTACCAGCTGCGCCTTGTCCGGGCTGCCCTGCACGAAGCCGGTCACCTTCAAGGCGGCCTTGGGGTGGGCCCAGTCGACGCTGGCAATGGGCAGGTAATCGTCCTGCAGCGACTGCTTTGCCTCGACATCGGCCCAGCTCAGCACCTTCTTGTCGACCACCACGAACGGCTCCACGCTGAAGCTGGCCTTGGCCACTTCCAGTGCACCGTCTTCGCCGATCAGCGCCTGTTCGCGGCCGCCGTCCAGCCCGAGCAGGGTCCAATACGGTTGTTCACCGCTGAAGCCGCGCGGCACGAAGCCACGGGTCAGGTCGGCGCCGACCGACTCAACGAATTCGTTCGGCGTGGCAGCGAAATCCAGCGGCTTGATCGCGATATCGCGGATGCCGTACCGCCAGCTGCTGCCGTGCTGCAGGTCGAAGCGCAGGTAGCGCGCCTCGGTATCGGGCAGTGCCAGCCAGTCGCGCTCGCCGCCACCGCCGGCGGTGATCTCGCGCAGGGTGCGCCAGTCCCGGCCATCGGCCGAGGCACGCACCACGTAGCGGGTAGCTTCCAGGCCGGGCACCCACTGGATCACCGCACCGCCGAACTCGCGCACGTTGTGCAGGTCCAGGCTGATGGTCTGGTCGGGCACGCCACCGCTGATCCACACCGTGTCCGGCTTGCCATCGGCAATACGGCTCTGCAGCGCGGTGGCGGTATCGGCGATCACCGACGGTGCCAGCGCCGAGGTATCGGCCGGCGGCAGGGCCTGCAGGGTGAGCCGGTCGAAGCAGACCGTGCCGCGCCCGCCGACCTTGCTGTAGATGGTGAACTCCACTGCCGCGCTTTTACGCAGGGTCTTGTCCGGGTCCGGGCCCCAGGCCTTCTCGATCTGGCGCTGGCGGTACTGCACCGGCGTCCAGGTCTTGGGGAAGGCGTAGCCGGGGCGGTTGACCCACCACACATTGTCGCCGCTGGCATCGATCAGCTTGAACTGCAGGTCATTGCCGGGCGAATCGCCGCGCAGCTGGAAGCCGACCTGGTAGTTGTCCGGCCAGGTGATGGGCAGCTCGCGGCGGATCGCCACGTAGCCGGAGACTTCGTGGAAGTCGTAGTCCACGCACAGCGCGCGGCCGCCGTTGGCGCCGGCCACGCTGCGCAGTGAGCCGCTGACCTGGTCGGACACCACCAGCTTCCAGGGCGACATGTCGTCGAAGCTGTCCAGGACCTTAGCCGCCGCCGGCACTGCCGGGGGCGCGGCAGGCGCCGCCATCGAGCACACCAGACCCAGACCCAGAACCCCCGCGACGACGGCACGCTTCACCCTTTCACACTCCCCAGCAGCAGACCTTGGATGTAGTAGCGCTGCAGCACCAGGAACAGTGCCAGCACCGGAACCACCGTGACCACCGCGCCGGCCATCATCATTTCAACGTCCATGATGTGTTCGCGCGACAACGTGGCCAGGGCAACCGGCAAAGTGTAGTGCTCCTGGTCGGTCAACACGATCAGCGGCCACATGAAATCGTTCCAGGCGCCCATGAAGGTGAAGATCGACAGGGTCACCAGCACCGGCTTGAGCATCGGCAGCACGATCTGGAAGAAGATGCGCAGCTCCCCTGCCCCGTCGATACGCGCCGCTTCCAGCAGCTCATCGGGAATCGAGCGCGCGTACTGGCGCACCAGGAAGATGCCGAACACGCTGGCCAGCGCCGGCACGATCACCCCACCGAAGCTGTTGACCAGGCCCAGCTGTTTCATCAGCAGGAACAGCGGCAGCATGGCCACCTGCGCTGGGATCACCAGCGCGGCCAGCAGCACCTGGAAGATCCGCTCGCGGCCGACGAAGCGCAGCTTGGCGAATGCATACCCGGCCATGGTGTTGAGCAGCAGCGAGCCCAGCGTGATCGCCAGCGAGACGAACAGGCTGTTGACGAAGTTGTTGGCCATGCCGGTGCGGGCGAACAGCTCGTGGTAGTTGTTGGTGGTCACCGACGAGGGCAGCAGCGGCGGCGGGAAATGCGCCGCTTCGCCGGTCGGCATGAACGACACCGACAGCATCCACAGCAGCGGCGCCAGGCTGACCGCGGCCAGCACCAGCAACCCTCCGTTCACCCACCACGCATGCCAGCGCGACTGGCCAATCTCACGACTCATACCAACTGCCTCTTGCGGCCGAAACGCAGCATCAGGCTGGTTACCGCCAGGATGATCAGGAACAGCAGGAACGCCACGGCCGACGCGCGGCCCAGGTTCCACCACTTGAAGCCTTCCTCGAACATGAAGTACAGCACGCTCACGGTGCTCTGCAGCGGGTCGCCGCGGGTCATCACGTAGGGTTCGGCGAACAGCTGGAAGTAGCCGGACACGGTGATCACGCCCACCACCAGCAACACCGGGCCGAGCATCGGCAGGGTGATGTGCAGGAACTGCTTCCAGCGCGAGGCGCCATCGATGCGCGCGGCCTCGTACAGGTCATGCGGGATCGCCTGCAGGCCGGCCAGGAAGATCACCATGTTGTAGCCGAAGTTCTTCCACACCGCGAACAGCATGATGGTGGGCATGGCCCAGTTCGGATCGCCCAGCCAGTCGATCGGGCTGATCCCCAGATGGCCAAGGCCGTAGTTCACCAGCCCGTAGCTGGTATGGAACAGGTAGCGCCAGATCACTGCCACCGCCACCAGCGTGGTCACCACCGGGGCGAACAGCGCGGTGCGGAACAGCGCCTTGAAGCGCGCGGCCGGGGCGTTGAGCAGCATCGCCGCGCCGAGCGACACGCCAATGGACATCGGCACGCCGACCACCACGAAATACGTGGTGTTCCACAGCGACTTCCAGAACATCGGGGTCTGCAGCAGGTCGATGTAGTTGCCCAGGCCGACGAAGCGCAGATTGCCGCCATCGGCGAGCGCGTACAGGTCAAAGTCGGTGATGCTCAGCGCCAGCGCCGAGAACACCGGCAGGCCGAAGAACACCCCGATCACCAGCAGCGAGGGGCCGGCGAAGATCCAGCCGGCAAGCGAGCGCTGCTTCATGGCAGCACCTCCGGCGCGGCGCCCTGTTCGGCCTGGGTACGCTGCTCATGCATCCAGCGGCGCTTGGCCAGGACCTTGTCCACGCGGTCATCCAATCGATTCACGGCTACATCCTGATCCAGCCCACCGCGTACCACCTGTTCGGTGACGATGCGCATTTCCTGCACGATACGTTCCCACTCCAGCACCTTCGGGGTCGGCCGCACCCGTTCGAGCTGGTCGCGGAACGGCTGCGCCAGCGGGTCGTTGGCCAGCGAGGGGTGTTTCCAGGTGCTGCGCCGTGGCGGCAGGTCACCGATGATGGAATGGAAGCGCTGCTGGATGTCCGGGCGCGACAGGAACTCGATCAGCTTCCACGACGCTTCCTTCTGCTGCGAGCCGCGGAAGATCACCAGGCTGGTGCCGCCGGCGATGCCGGCGCCGGGGCCGTCCGGGCCCGGCAGTGCGGCGGTGCCCCACTTGCCTTCCAGTTCCTTGGGCTGCAGCTTCTTGAACTCGCGGATGTTCCAGGGGCCGGACAGGTAGAACACGTTGAAGCCCTTGAAGAACTCATCCCACACGTTGGAGATCTGGGTTTCGGACATGCGCGGCGCCCAGCCCTGGGCGAACATGTTCTCGTAGAACGCCAGCGTGCGGCGGAAGCCGGGGCTGCGGAAGTTGCCGCGGGTGTCGTGGTCGCGCAGCAGCGGGTCGGGCTGCTGCAGGGCGAAGGACAGCTGCTGCTCGAACTCGTTGATCGGCATCAGCACCGCGTAGCGGTCCGGACCCTGCATCTTCTTGATCGCCGCCATCATGGTGTTCCACTCGTCCCAGGTGCGCGGCGGGTGGTCGAAGCCGGCCTTGGCCAGCAGGTCCTTGCGGTAGTACAGCAGGCGCGTATCGACATACCACGGCACCCCGACCAGCTCGCCGTTGATGACGTTGGTATCCCAGATGCCCTGGAAGTAATCGGCCGGGTCGACCACCTTGGATTGGGCCACGAACGGCGCCAACGGGGTCAGCGTGTTGAGTTCGGCGAACTCGGGAATCCAGGTGTTGCCCAGCTGGCACACGTCCGGCAGGCCGTCGGCGGCGAAGGCGGTGAGCAGCTTCTCATGCGCGGCCGTCCACGGGATGTTCTGCACATCGACGTGGATGCCGGGATTGTCGGCTTCGAATTCGCGGATCAGTTCGCTGACCACTTCCGCTTCGCGGCCCATGGCCCAGAAACGCACGGTCACCCCTTCCGGTTCCTTCCGGCAGGCACTCAACAACAGGCTGCCGGCAACCAGCAGCAGAACACTCACCCACAGCTTGGGGCGCGACGACAATGGCACTGCTTACTTCCCCTGGGGCTGGTTGCGGTTCGAATTGGAATTGTTCTTCTGTTCCTGCGCGGCGGCCGCGCGGGATTCGGCGATGCCCATCGAGCGGGCCGAGGCGGCCTTCTCGTCTTTCTCCAGCGCCATCGGCTGGTCTTCGCCTTCCGGGGTGAGCCAGCCGCCGGTGAAACCGGCGCGCTCCAGGCCGCGACGGATGTGCGGGTTGTTCTTCATCGTGTCCCACACGAAATCGTTGCGGTAGTTGGCGATCATGGTCAGGATCGGACCCTGGTCGATGCCGATGTAATCACTGGCCACCCAGCCACGGTCGGGCACGATGCGCCCGGTCTTGAGCGGAATGTCGAAATTGAAGCTGGGGTTGAACGAATCCAGGAAGCCGTAGCTGGAATACAGGTAATCGCCGTAGCGCTTGTGCATTTCCAGCGTGGCCGGGATCACTTCTTCCGGCGCGAACACCACCGAGGAGATCGCCGCCGTCGGGGCGATGGTGCCGTCGTCGAAGTTCTCGCGCAGGCCGGCGCCGCGCGAGGAATAGTGGCGGAACTGGCGCTGCTCGCCGCGGAATTCCTGCGTGGTGTTCTGCGGGCCGTCGCTGGCGGTCAGACCCCACACATTTTCGCCGTACTCCTTCCACTGCGCCGGGTTGGCGATGGCGTACTCGCGCTGGGCCAGGGCAGCCGAGCGGCTGTTGAGGAAGTAGGTGCTGCCGCGCTCGCGCATGTACGCGTCCTGGATGTCGCGGAAGTCGATCCAGACGTGGGTGTACTGGTGGCCGAACAGCGGGCCGAAGGACAGGTATTCCTGGCCCTGGAACACGCCCCAGTCGTTGTCGTAGGTGCGCGTCCACACCGTCCACGCATCCGGGCTCACCGGGTGGGTGGGCGAACCCAGCGCGAGGATATAGACCATCATCGCCTCGTTGTAGCCCATCCAGTCGTGGTCGATGAAGCCGCTTTCGGGGAACCAACCCATCGAGATCAGCGGGGCGCGCTGCTGCAGCCACGGCCAGTCCACGCGCTTGTACAGCGTATCGGCGATGGCGCGGATTTCTTTTTCGCGCGAATCGTCGCCGGTGTAGTACGACTGCGCGAACAGCACGCCCATCATCAGCAATGCGGTGTCCACGCTCGACAGTTCCACCCAGCTGTCATAGCGGTGGCCCTGCTGCATGTCCAGGAAGTGGTAGTAGAAACCCTTGTAGCCGCCCTTGCCGGTGCGCTGCGGGCCCATCGGCATGTCGCGGAAGAACTTCAGCGTGGTCAGCGTGCGGTCCACCGCCTGGGTACGGCTGACCCAGCCGTTTTCCACGCCGATCGGGTACGCGGTCAGCGCGTAGCCCACCGAAGCGATGCTGGCGAACGGGCGCGACGGATAGCGGTCCGGGCTGAGCCCGTTGATTTCATTGGTGGTGTCCCAGAAGAACTGGAACGTGCGGCGTTCGATATCGTCGAACAGCGGGGGCAGTTCTGGTTTCATCGGGCGCGGGGGAACGTCGGCCTCTACGAGGATGACCGGCGGCTTGGGTTTGGCTGGCGTTTCCTGCGCCTGCGGCTTGCAGCCGACCACGGCTACCGCCAGTACTCCCAGTGCCAATACGCGGGGTACCTTCATCGTGCCAACCCTCCGGAATCTTCGAATTTCAGGCCAGCATAGCTGGCCTTGGAGTGAAATCGTTTACAGCTTGGGTTCATTAAAAGCCGGTTCTCCCCAGACCGCGAGGACACGCATGGCGTGTCTCTACGGCTGGGGGACCGGCCCTCATTTACATCAGAAGCGGAAGCCCACTTCTGCCTTCACCTGGCGCGGCGTACCGACGATATCGCCGGTCTCGTTGTAGCTGGCCAGCAGCTTGCCGTTGGACTTGGTGTAGTTGTAGTTGGAGAAGTTGTCGAAGTTGAACACGTTGATGATGTCGATACGTGCGTACAGCTCGGTGTCGCCCGGCATCTTGAACGTCTTCGTGGCCTGCAGGTCGACCGAGCGGTAGCCCCAGATCTTGCCACCGACCAGGAAGCGGCCGTTGCCGTCCGGCACCGCAGCGCCCGGGGTCGGCAGGTCGAAGCCGCTGGACTGTGCCACCGGGTACCAGTCGTTCACCGCGGTCGGGGTCGCCAGGGTGATCTTGCCACCGAAGGTGATGTCCCAGAAGCCGGCATACGAACCGGTCAGCACGATGCGATGGCGCGGTGCACCGTTGGAACGGATGGTCGGGTAATCGGTGATCAGGCCGCGGTCAAAGGCGTAATGCTCGTTGATGTCGCGATTGTGGCGCGCGGTGGTCCAGGTGTAGGCGATCGAGGTACCCCAGCCGCTTTCCTTGGTGAACGGCTTCTGTGCCGACAGCAGCACCTGGGTGGCACGGGTCTTGATGCCCTGCTGGCCGATGATCAGGCTGCCGAAGCCCGGGATGTTGCAGCTCCAGGCCTGGCTCAGGCCCGGCTCGGTGCCGCCGCACAGGCGCGGGTCATCGAAGAACTGGCCGGTCGGGTAACGGTTGCCCAGGGTGAAGGCGAAGCCGTCATAGGTCAGCGTACGGGCAACGGTGGCGTCGGTCAGCCAGTCGCCAACCTGGTTGGACATGCCCAGGCTGAACTGGTCGGCGTACGGCGCCTTCAGGTTGTTGTTGAGCATGTCCACTTCCAGCCCGGCATTGCTGGTGGAACCCACCAGGGCCTGCAGGTTCTGGATGCCGTTGAGCAGGTTCGGATCCCAGTCGTAGCACGCGGCCTGGCCGTTGAGGCAGGCGCCGGTGGCCGGGTTGCGGAAGTAGATGGTCGGCTGCGGCAGGGCCAGCTTGGTGGTTTCCAGCTGCAGGTAGTCGAACAGGTCGCGGTCGTAGGAACGGCCGGCACCACCGTGGATCACGTGCTGCTCGTCGGCGTTGAGGTCATACGAGAAGCCCAGTCGCGGCTGCCAGGCATTCTTGAATGCCTTGCGGTTGTGGCCGTTGCTGATGTAATCGTTGATGTTCAGCCCGCCCAGCGCCATCGACTGCGCATAGGTCTGGCCGGCGGCTGCACGCGGATCCTGGCTGTTGAGTGCCGCCACCACTTCCGGCGGGGTCACGAAGTCCAGGTAGGTCGGGTTCTTTTCGTAATCCCAACGCAGGCCGAGGTTCAACTGCAGATGGTCGTTGACCTGCCAGTCGTCCTGGATGAACAGGCCGATCTGCTTCACCTTCGAGCGCACTTCACCGGTCACGCCGGACACACCGGTGACCGGCTTGACGAACTGCGCCTTGTACGGGATGTCCGACGGGAAGTCCGGATCGCCCAGGGTGTAGGTGAACTGCGGGTTGATCTCCTGCGCGTCGGACGCGTACAGGTCGATTTCCTTGTACTTGGCGCCCATCTTGATGGTGTGGTCGCCCGCCCATTCGATGCCGTCCAGGGTCAGGTTGTCTTCGATCGACCAGCCCTTCTGGCCCTTCACCTGCGAATCCAGCGCCGAGGCGCCGCCGATCTGCACCAGGGTGCGGTCGTCGGTGCCATCCGGTGCGGTGTACACGTAACCGTTGCCGATGGTCAGCGGCACCGGGTTGTTGAACGAATCTTCGTGGGTGAGCATCAGTTCGTTGTAGAACCGCTCACCGCTGTGGTTCCAGCGCAGCGCGTAGCGACGGTCGGTGTTCTCGGTTTCCTTGCCGTGCGACGGCGCGGTCTGCCCACTGAACTGCTGCTGGGTTTCGTCGCGGTCCTGGAAGGTCAGCTCGATGCGATCGTTGTCGGTCGGCTCCACGTCGATCTTGGCGAAGATCAGGTCCTGCTGGAACGGCTGGCTGGCCGGGCCCAGCTGGGCGGCGGCATCGGCCGGCAGCAGGCCGACACGGTTGGTCACCGAGCCTTCCGGGGCGATGGTCACCGGCAGGTCGAAGCGCTTGGCTTCGTAGGTCACGAAGAAGTGCGCCTTGTCCTGCACGATCGGGCCGCCCAGGGCGAAGCCGTATTCCTTCTCGGCCGAGACTTCCTTGGTCTTGCCTTCCTGGCGCTCGGCCGGGGTCTTGGCGCGCATGTCTTCGTCGGTGTAGCGGTAGAACGCCTCACCCTTGAATTCATTGGTACCGGACTTGGTCGCGGCGGTCACTGCCGCGCTGGAGACCTGGCCGTATTCGGCCTTGTAGTTGCCGCTGATGACCTTGTATTCGCCGATGGCCAGCTGCGGGAACGGGTTGCCGGCGCTGCCGGACTGGCCAGCCACGCCGCCGCCCTTGACGTAGCTCTTCTGGCCCACGCCGTCGATGTAGACGTTGGTGCCGTCGGCATTGGTGGCACCGCCGCGCAGCGAGGTGTTGCCCTTCGCATCACGGGTGAAGATCATGCCCGGCACCGCGTCGGCGAATTCCAGGAAGTTGCGCGACACCTGCGGGGTGGTCTGGATCTGCTGCAGGCTGACCGTCTTGCCCACTTCGGACGTACGCACTTCCTGCAGCAGGGTCGGGGCAACCACGTTGACGGTGTCGAGGTTGGTCGCGTTGGCGGTGCTGCCATTGGCCGGAGCGCCGCTGAAGTTCAGCGTCGCGGTCGAGGCCACGGTCACCGTCACCTTCTGGGTCTGGCCGTTGGCCACCACGTCATAGGTGCCCGGGTCCAGGCCCATCAGCGAATAGGTGCCATCGGCACGGGTGGTGGCGCGGCGCACGCTGCCGCTGGCCACGTTGGTGGCGGTGACTTCGGTGCCCGCCTCGGCCTGGGCGACCTGGCCACGCAGCGAAGAGGTGGCCGACTGGGCCATCAGGGAAGGTGCGGCGCCCAGCAACAGGCAGCTGACCAGTGCGCTCGACAGCAGGCGGCGGGCCGGCATGCGGGTGCGGTGATTGGAATACGTCATGTAAATCTCCGGGTGGTGGAAGCCGTCGTTGCGGCCGCCTGTCTTTTTTTTGGATTGCGTGAAATACCGATACAGCGTTCAGCGGCCCAACAAGTCACGACCAACGGTCGTGACCTACCGCGTTCCGCCTTTCGGCGGAACGCTTGAATCACGCACGATCAGGCGCGGTACAAGTGTCTGCTTGTCACCGGCCGTTTCCGTGTTGTTGCCATCCATCAACTGCAACAGACGCGTCGCCGCCTTATCGCCAAGCTCGGCGATACTCACCTGCATCGTCGTCAACGACGGGTGAACGAAACGCGCCAGGGGGATGTCATCGAAGCCTGCCAATGCCACGTCGGCCGGCACGCGCACGCCGGCCTGCGCGAACGCGTACAGGCAACCGAGCGCCATCATGTCGTTGGCTGCGAATACCGCATCGGGCAATGCACCGGCGGCCAGCAGCTCCTGCCCGGCGCGGTGGCCGGAGGCTTCATCGAAGTCGCCGGGCAGCTCGATGCCCTCGGCGGCACCGCCGAACGCGGCCAGCGCATCGCGGAACCCCCGCAGGCGTTCGCGCGCATCGAAGTTCAGCTCGGGGCCGCCGATGAACGCGATACGGCGGTGGCCGGCCTCGAGCAGGTGGGCGGTCATCGCCATCGCACCAGCATGGTCATCGATGCTCAGCACCGGGTGATCCTGCTCGGGCAGGTACGTGTTGATCAGCACCGTGGGCAGCGCCTGGGGCAGGTTGTCGGTCAGGAAGCCGGGGCTCTCCGCATACGGGGAAAGCACCAGCAGCCCGTCGACCCGGCCGCGCATGGCCCGCAGGGCCGCGCCCTGCTGCTCCTGGTCGCCGTGGTAACTGGACACCAGCAGGTGCTGGCGGCGCGCGCGGGCCACGTTGTCGATGCCGCGCATCAGCTCGGAGAAGAATTCGCCATACAGGTCCGGCAGCACCACGCCAATGGTATTGGTGCGCCGGCTGCTCAGGCTGCGGGCCGCCGCGTGCGGGGTATAGCGCAGGCGCGCCGCCACCTCCAGCACCAGCTTGCGCACCGGTTCGGCGACGTTTTCATGGCCATTGAGCGCACGCGATACCGTCGCCACAGAGACGCGGGCTTCGCGGGCTACATCTTTGATTGTGATAGCTGCCTTGTTCACTTCGCCGCCCTCCACGGCTTAGAGATCTGGGCTTGGCGCGGAATGTAAGCGTTTTCAATCCCGGATGTAAACACTACGTTAGGCAAATGTCGCACGGCGGTAACCTCGGGGTGTCTTGGAGAGGTCGCCCCGGGACTCACCGGGACAAGGCAGGACAAGGGTTTCAGCCCTTTTTTGACGGCGCTTCGGCACGAATGGACAACGCGTGGATATCGGTCTCCATCAGGGTGCCCAAGGCGTTGAAGACCGCGCGATGGCGCGCAAGCGGCAGCTTGCCTTCGAAGGCCGCGCTGACCACGTGGACATTGAAGTGCCCGCGCCCATCGCGCGCGCCCTCATGCCCGGCGTGGCGGTGGCTGTCGTCCTCCACCTCCAGCAGTTCCGGATCGAAGGCGGCCTGCAGCGCCGCCCGGATCATCTCCACCCGGCTCATGGCAGCACCTTGCGGAACGGGCGGACCTCGGTGCGCACATACACCCCGGCCTCCACATAGGGATCGGCCGCCGCCCAGTCCTGGGCTTCGGTGAGCGAATCGAACGCGGCGATCACCACGCTGCCGCTGAAGCCGGCCGGGCCCGGGTCTTCACTGTCGATGGCCGGGCAGGGGCCGGCCAGCAGCAGCCGCCCCTCGTCGCACAGGGCCTGCAGACGGGCAAGATGGGCCGGCCGGGCCGACAGGCGGGCGGCCAGCACATCGGTGCCGTCATAGCCTTCAATCACATACCACACGGGCAACTCCTGGGGTTCAGCTAAACAAACGCCGCGATTCTAGCCCGCCTCGCTGGACACTGCCGTTGTGAAGCCGTACTCTTGACCACATTGCACGTGGCTGGACGCAGCAACCCTGTGGCTACAGGGCCCCACTGCCCCACACCAGCACACGTAGACGACCTCCCGTAGTTCTGTCGCTGCATTTGAGCAGCGCGTCCTGCTGCTGTTTGAAATGTCATGGCTAGCGATCCTGCCGCCCGGGTGTTCCGGTTGCGCCAGGCGCAGCAAACTGGTCCGTTGCAATACCGACGTCAATCTTGATGACCTCTGAACTCGCGCTCGACGCGAACCCGCAAATCCGGCCGACCGCCCCTCAGCAGCAGGAAATGCCGCTGGCCGTGGTGCATGGGCAACCGGTCCTGCAGATTCCGCAGGACCTGTACATCCCGCCGGATGCGCTTGAAGTCATCCTGGATGCCTTCGAAGGTCCGTTGGACCTGCTGCTGTACCTGATCCGCCGGCAGAACCTGGATATCCTGGATATTCCGGTGGCCGAGATCACCCGCCAGTACGTCGAATACATCAACGTCATGCAGGAGCTGCGCTTCGAACTGGCGGCCGAATACCTGGTGATGGCGGCGATCCTGGCCGAAGTGAAGTCGCGGATGCTGCTGCCGCGGCCGCCCAGCGTGGAAGGCGAGGAAGCCGACCCGCGTGCGGAGCTGGTGCGCCGGCTGCAGGAGTACGAACGTTTCAAGCAGGCTGCCGAGGATATCGACGCCCTGCCCCGCCAGGACCGCGACACCAGCCTGGCCCATGCCTTCGTGCCCGACCGCGCGGCGATCAAGCTGCCGCCGCCGGTGGACCTGAAGGAAATGCTGATGGCGCTGCACGACGTGCTCAAGCGCGCCGAGCTGTTCACCGGCCACGCGATCAAGCGCGAGGCCCTGAGTGTCCGCCAGCGCATGGGCGATGTGCTGGGCCGTCTGGAAGACGGCAGGTTCTACCGGTTTGAAACGCTGTTCACCGCCGAAGAAGGCAAGCTGGGGGTGCTGGTCACCTTCCTGGCCCTGCTCGAACTGGCCAAGGAACAGCTGCTGGACATCGTCCAGGAAGCTCCGCTGGCGCCGATCTACGTCAAGTCACTGGCCGCCGGCAACACCAACGAACCGCTGCAGTTCAACAGCGAGTTCGACGACAACGACGCCGCCAACGACCCTGACTGAGCACCCGACCCACGCATGGATCAACCGCTGATCAACCGTATTGTCGAAGGGGCGCTGCTGGCTTCCAGCCAGCCGCTGACCCTGGCCCAGCTGCAGGGCCTGTTCCCGGAAGAAGAGCCGGCGCCGCCGGGCAGCATCGAACGCGCGCTGGAACTGCTGCGCGAAGGCTGCGCCGACCGTGGCGTGGAGCTGGTCGAGGTCGCCTCCGGCTTCCGCTTCCAGGTCACCAACGAAGTCCACGGCTTCATCACCCGGCTGTGGACCGAGCGCAAGACCCGCTACACCCGTGCCACCCTGGAAACGCTGGCGCTGATTGCCTACCGCCAGCCGATCACCCGCGGCGAGATCGAACAGGTCCGTGGCGTGGCGGTCAGCAGCAACATCATCCAGGCCCTGGAAGAACGCGAATGGATCCGCGTGATCGGCCACCGCGACGTGCCCGGCAAGCCGGCGCTGTTCGGCACCACCAAGGGTTTCCTGGATTACTTCGGGCTCAAGCGCCTGGACGAGCTGCCGCCGCTGTCCGAGCTGCGCGACCTGGGCGAACTGGAACCGCAGCTGCCGCTGGACAACGACGGCCAGCTGGCCGGCCGGATCGCCGCAGGCGCGGCGGATCCGGACGCCGAACCGCAACCGGAACCGGAAACCATCCCGGAACCGGAATCCGAACCGGAACCCGAACAGGACCCGGCCACTGCCCGTTCCGCCGCCCGCGCCGCCCTGATGGCCGCGCGACTGGCGGAACAGGACGCCGAGTCAGACAATAGCGATACCCCATCCCATGCGTCGCCGTCGCTCCCCGACGACGACGCGGATACAACCGCCAGCGATGGCGAGCCCGATACCGTGCCGGGACCCCGCGCGGCGCACCAGAACGAAACCGAAAACAACGCCGTCGCGAAGACGACCGTGGCTGTTGACGAAGCCGATCCCGAACCAGAGGCCGACGAAACCGTCGCCGGCCGGAGCCAAGTAAATGAGTGACACCCCCCGCAAGCTGTCGTTGAACAAGCTTTCGCTCAAGCGCGAAAACGAAACCGAACAGCCCAAGCTCGAAGAGCGCCTGCACAAGGTGCTGGCCCAGGCCGGCCTCGGCTCGCGCCGCGCGCTGGAACAGCGCATCGCCGATGGTCTGGTCAAGGTCAACGGCGAAGTCGCCCAGACCGGCCAGTCGATCAAGAGCGGCGACAAGGTTGAACTGGACGGCCGTGGCTTTGTCGCCACCGCGCTGACCGAAACCTCGCGCGTGCTGGCCTACAACAAGCCCGAAGGCGAAGTGACCACCCGCGAAGATCCCGAAGGCCGCCCGACGGTGTTCGAAGCGCTGCCGGCCCTCAAGGGCGCGCGCTGGATCGCGATCGGCCGCCTGGACATCAACACCACCGGCCTGCTGCTGGCCACCACCGATGGCGAACTCGCCAACGCGATGATGCACCCCTCCTACGAGGTCGAGCGCGAATACGTCGTGCGCGTGCGTGCCCCGGAAGGCGAAGAAAAGGTGCCCGACAGCATCGTCGACCGCCTCTCCCGTGGCGTGGCGCTGGAAGACGGCCCGGCCAAGTTCGACGAGATCGAACGCATCGGCGGCACCGATTCGCACGACTGGTTCCGCGTGGTCGTCAAGGAAGGCCGCAACCGCGAAGTGCGCCGCCTGTGGGAATCGCAGGGCTGCCAGGTGAGCCGCCTCAAGCGCACCCGCTACGGCAAGGTCTCGCTGCCGCGCGAACTGCTGCGTGGCCAGTCGGTCGAACTGCCGGCCAAGCAGGTTGAAGCGCTGCGCGCCGAACTGAAGCTGGAAGAAGGCGCCCCCTCGGCGCTGACCCTGCAGCCGGTGATCGGCCAGCGCCGCGCCGCCAAGACCACCGTGCGCGTGTCGCGCGAAGGTGGTCGTGGCAATGCCTACGTCAACGGCCACAACCAGGCCGACGAAGGCCGCGAACTGCGTCGTTTCGACAACGTGCGTGAAGACCGCGGCCGTGGTCGCGGCGGCAAGGGCGGCGGCTTCAAGGGTGGCCTGACGGTCACCGGCGAGGCGGCGGCCAAGCAGTCGCAGCGCCCGTTCAAGCAGCGCCCGGACAAGGGCAACCGCGCCCTGCCCGAAGGCAACCCGGCCGCGTTCCGCAGCTGGTACGTGCCCGATGGCGTGAGCACCGGCCCGAGCAACCACCGCAACGCCGGTCCGGGCGCAGCCCGTGGCCCGGGCGCACGTGGTCCGGGTGCCGGCGCAGGCGCCGGTGGCCAGGGCCGTCCGTACGGCAAGCCGAAGGGTCCGGGCGGCGCAGGCGGCCAGGGCCGTGGCGCCTACGGCGAGCGCAGCGGCGGCGGCTTTGGTGGCGAAGGTCGCGGTGAAAACCGTGGCGGCTACGGCGGCCAGGGCCGTCCGGCCGGTGCCGGTGCCGGCGCGGGCAACCGCAGCGGCCAGGGCGCACAGCGCCACCCGTACGGTCACCCGGGCAATGCCCCGAGCTTCCCGTCCGATCATGCCAATCCGGGCGCCAGCCCGTACGGCACGCCCCGCCCGGCCGGCCGTCCCGGCGGCAACCGCGGCCCCGGTGGCCCGGGTGGCAACCGTGGTCCGGGCGGTCCCGGCGCACGTGGTCCCGGCGGCCCGGGTGGCAACCGTGGCCCGGGTGGCCCCGGTGCACGCGGCCCGGGTGGTCCCGGCGGTCGTCCCGGCGGCGCGCGCCCGGGTGGCAGCCGCGGTCCCGGTGGCGGTGGCCACCGTGGCGGCGGCCCGCGCGGCGGCTGATGCATGAAAAAAACCCGGTCATTGACCGGGTTTTTTTTCGTCGCTATCGGTTCCAGCTCCAATCGGCAATCTTGAAGTACGTAGCATCGTGGTCGGGCGTGACGAAGACGGCATGGATACCGCCGTTGCGGCTGCCGCCGGTCACGATGCGCCAGTTTTCGTAGGGGTGCCCTTTGCCCCACATCACCGGATAACGGTGATAGAAGTTGCCGGTACGGTCGGGCGGAAGCAGCCCTTTGGGGTTATCGAATCGTTTGGAGATTCCCACCTTTGAAGGGTCCGGGGTGGTTCCGCGCGGCCCGAATTGACGGATTTCGACGATCCTGTCCTGGACCGGCGATGGAAGGTCGCCCATGCGCTTCATCACCATGCCGGTCTTGTCGCGATGGATGACGCCCGTGGCGTCCGCCGGCGAAAGTGTCGGCGCCGCACCTTGCGCAGTTGCAGGCGTTGCCCGCGCTGGAGTGCGCGGCGCCGCCGGTGCGGTGCGCGCGACCGGATTCCGCCAGGATGCGGCTGACGTGCCTGGACCGGGCCTGTTGAGATGCATCCGCTGATAGCGCCCGGCCATGCCCACGCCAGCCATCAACCCTACCGCTGCGATCGCGCCACCGATGATCCACGGAAGTGCGCTGCTGCCGCCGTCATCGCGGTCGCCTGCGCCGGCCGATGCCGCGATGCCCGCCCCGCCTACGCCTGCCACCAGGCCCAGCAGCATCACCGGCAGCGCGAACTGCCCGCTGGGGTCGCCGTAGTTGAGCGGATCGCCGCCACAGTAGGCGTAGGCGTTGATTCCCCCGCGGCCGAACGGGCTGAGCCGGTCAGGACTATGGAAGCGGTGCAATACCGGGTTGTACACACGGCGGCCGTTGCCCAGGATCTGCCAGTAGACGGCAGGTTCGTGCAGCTGGCCGTTGAAGCCAAGGCGCGTGAACCGGTTCGCGCGCGTGCTGGTTTGAAGCGACATGGATTCACCCCTCGCGTAGCCCCCGCAGGCGGAGATAGTGTCGGTGCGGTGGGTGTTTTTGGGGCGTGATGGGTCAGCGGCGTTCGATGGTGAAGCGGCTGCCGGCTACGCCGAGGTCCCAGCCCTTGCCGGTGCCTGCCAGGGCGAGCGATACGTCGCCTTTGGTGACGACCTGCGCGCTGCTGGATTTGTCCGCGCCGGCGTGGGCTTCGACGGCGGCGTAGGAGCCGATCAGGTCGTCGACCGAATAGGCGCCGGAGAATCTGCCCTTGCCATCGGTGATCTTGGACTTGCCAACGGTCAGGCCGCCGCCCTTGACGCTGATCTTGACCGGAATGCGCGCACCGTTGTCGCAGGTGATCGTGCCCGTGCCCGAGGCGGTCTTGTAGATCACCGACCAACCGGCCAGGGAGTAATGCAGTTCGCAGTCGATGTTGCCGGCGGCCTGCGCGGCCGGAACCGCGGCCATGCTGGCAAGGGCGAACAGGGCCAGGGAAAGCTTCTTCATAGCGGTGCGCTCGTGCGGAGTGGGAACTGAGCCGAATCTAGCAGTGCCGGCGTCGCGCCGGCATGAGGCCCTTCCACGGCATGCAATCGCCATTCACCTACCGCCCGCCAACGGCCGCCGCAATGCCGATCGATGTACGGGTCAGCCCAGGGTAAAGGTGTCTGCGTCCAGCATCGCCGGGAAGCGGGCGCGGTGCGCGGCGAGCGCCGCAGCGGAAATGGTGGTGGTGACCACCTGCTCGCGCTCGCGGATCTCCACCTGCGGCTGCCCGAGGAAATCGATCACCGCGCTGTCGCCGGCGTAATGCAGGTCGTTGCCGTCCACGCCCACGCGGTTGACCGCCGCGACGTAGCACAGGTTTTCAATCGCTCGCGCGCGCAGCAGGGTGCGCCAGGGATACGCACGCGCCGAGGGCCAGTTGGCCACGAAGATCTGCAGGTCGAAATCCAGGTCGTCGGCACGCTCCACGTTGTAGCGGTTGCGGCAGAACACCGGGAAGCGCAGGTCGTAGCAGACCTGCGGATTGATCCGCCAGCCTTTCCATTCCACGCTCAGCCGTTCATTACCGGCGGCATAGCGCAGGTGCTCGTTGCCGTAGCGGAACAGATGGCGCTTGTCGTAATACTCCAGCCCACCATCCGGCGTAGCCCACAGCAGCCGGTTGTACACGCCCTCGCCCACCCGCAGCTGCACGCTGCCGGTCACCGCTGCGCCCAGCCGCGCCGCCTGCTCGCGGATCCAGTCCACGGTGGGGCCGTCCATGCCTTCGGCACGGAAGATCGCGTCATTGGAAAAACCGCTGGTGAAGGTTTCCGGCAGGATCACCAGATCGGTCTGCCCGGCCAGCGGCGCCAGCAGCGCGCCGTAGTATTCGCGGTTGCCCTCGGGGTCGTGCCAGCGCGTGTCCCCTTGGACCAGACTGATGCGCAGATCGGGACGGTTGGCGGCGCCCATCACAGCACCTGCAGGCGTTCGATCGCCGCGCTGAGCGTGGCGTCGTTCTTGGCAAAGCACAGCCGCACCAGGCGCTGGCCTTCCGGCGCCGTTTCGTAGAACGGCGACAGCGGAATGGCGGCCACGCCCTTTTCGATGGTCAGCCACTTCACGAACTCATGGTCCGGCAGGTCGCTGATGGCCGAATAGTCCACCAGCTGGAAGTACCCGCCCGGCACCGGCAGCGGCTTCAGGCGCGTGGTGAGCAGCTGCTCGCGGAACGCATCGCGCTTGGCCTGGTAGAACGCGCCCAGTTCCAGGTGGTGTTCCGGCTCATCGCGGATCATCGCGGCGAAACCGTACTGGGCCGGGCCGAAGCTGGTGAAGGTGTTGTACTGGTGCACCTTGCGGAATTCCGCCGTCATCGCCGGCGGTGCCACCGCATAGCCGATCTTCCAGCCGGTGCAGTGGTAGGTCTTGCCAAAGCTGGAAATGACGAAGGCGCGCTCGCGCAGTTCCGGGTAGCGCAGCGCCGATTCGTGGCGGCGGCCGTCGTAGATGATGTGTTCGTAGACTTCGTCGGAAATCAGGTAGATACCGGTGCCGCGCAGCACGTCGGCCAAGGCCTGCATGTCATCGGCGGTGAGCATGGCGCCGGACGGGTTGTGCGGGGTGTTGACCATCAGCAGGCGGGTGCGCGGGGTAATGGCGGCGCGCACGCGGTCCCAGTCGACCGCGAAGGTCTGCGGGTCCAGCGGGACGTGCACGGCGCGGGCGCCGGCCAGGTCGATGGCCGGTTCGTAGCAGTCGTACGCCGGGTCCAGCACGATCACTTCCTCGCCGGGGCGGACCACGGCGTGGATGGCGTTGAAGATCGCCTCGGTGGCGCCGCTGGTGACGGTGATTTCGGTGTCGGGGTCGATCTGGGCGCCATACAGGTCCAGCGACTTCTGGGCAACGGCCTGGCGCAGCGGGGCCACGCCGGTCATCGGCGGGTACTGGTTCAGGCCGCCATGCATGGCCTTGACAGTTTCATCGATCAGGCGCTGCGGGGCTGAAAAATCCGGGAACCCCTGACCCAGGTTCACGGCGCCGTGTTCGGCCGCCAGCTGGGACATCACGGTGAAAATGGTGGTGCCCACCTTGGGCAGCTTGGTCTGGGGGTTCATCGGCAACCGGGGGATCAAAGGCGGAGACCCCGAAGTGTACGAAATCTGGAGGCCGAGGCCTCGGCCATTGGGTTCGGGATCGATCCGCCGGTACACTGCGCCGATGCTGAATTCTTCGAATACCCCTCCGTTGCTGGCCGCGCATGGCCTGGCCTTCAGTCGCAACGATGAACCGGTGTTCGGGCCGCTTGACCTCCAGGTCGATGCGGGTGAGGCGCTGCTGGTGCAGGGCGACAACGGCGCCGGCAAGACCACCCTGCTGCGGGTGCTGGCCGGGCTGCTGCGCCCGGGCAGCGGGACGATCCAGATCGATGGGCGCCCGGCCGGGCACCGCGAGCGCGCCCAGTTCGTGGCGTACCTGAGCCACCTGCCCGGCCTCAAGCCGGACCTGGACACGCTGGAGAACCTGAATTTCCTGTGCGGCCTGCACGGCCGGCGCGCGCGGCAGATGCCAGGCAACGCGCTG
This sequence comes from Stenotrophomonas sp. GbtcB23, assembly GCF_019091045.1. Lineage (NCBI taxonomy): Bacteria > Pseudomonadati > Pseudomonadota > Gammaproteobacteria > Lysobacterales > Lysobacteraceae > Stenotrophomonas > Stenotrophomonas sp. GbtcB23. The sequence goes on from NZ_JAGXKC010000003.1 coordinate 84,878, forward strand.
GCCATCGTGGGCCTGGCTGGCTTTGAGAACACCTTGGTGCGGCAACTGTCGGCCGGGCAGAAGCGGCGGCTGGCGCTGGCCCGCATCTGGCTGTCGCCGGCGCCGCTGTGGCTGCTGGACGAGCCGTACGCGAACCTGGACCTGGACGGCATCAACCTGGTGAACCGGATGATTTCTGCGCACCTGCGCAGCGGCGGGGCGGCCCTGGTCACCACGCACGGTGCGTATGCCGCGCCGCCGGTGCGGACCCGGCTGGTGCATCTGGGGAGTGCCGGGCAGCCCGTGGCCGGGCAGAGCCCGGCACTGCCGGAGGTGCGCGCATGATCGCACCTGGTACCGAACCCGGCCTGTGGCAGACCGCACGCGCCCTGGCCGGGCGCGACCTGCGCCTGCTGTGGCGCCGCCGCGGCGATGCGCTGCAGCCGCTGCTGTTCGCGCTGCTGGTGGTGGTGCTGTTTGCGCTGGCGCTGGGCCGCGATCCGCCGCTGATGGCGCAGGTGGCCGCTGCGGTGCTGTGGCTGGCGGTGCTGCTGGCCGGGCAGCTGTCGCTGGACAGCCTGTTCCGCAGCGACGCCGAGGATGGCTCGCTGGAACAGTGGCTGCTGGCGCCGGTGCCGCTGGCCTGGCTGGTGCTGGTGCGGGTGCTGGTGCACTGGGCCACCACCGCCCTGCCGATGATCGTGGTGGCACCGCTGCTGGCCGAAATGCTGCATCTGCCACATGACCAACTGCCGATATTGCTGGCATCGTTGCTGCTCGGCACGCCGCTGCTCAGCCTGATCGGCGGGGTGGTGGCAGCGCTGACAGTGAGCATCCGTCGCTCTGGTATTCTCGTGGCGTTGCTGGCGTTGCCGCTGTTCGTGCCGGTGCTGGTGTTTGGTGCAGGCAGTGTGGCGGCCGCCGCGCGCGGGCAGGATCCGGTGGGGGCGTTGCTGCTGCTGGGTGCCGGGTTGGTGGTGGCGCTGGTGTTGGCGCCGTTGGCGACTGCTGCGGCCATCAGGATTTCATTGAGTTGATGTGCAAGTGGATTGCGCTGCTTCGTTCGTCATGACACGCATGGCGTGTCACTACGTGTTTGTTGCTTTCTAGCTGGATAGCCATCGCTGCATGAATAGCCTTGTCCGCTGGTTCCACCAACTCGGTTCGCCCCCCACCTTCGACCGCTTTGCGTCGCGCTGGTCGCGTGTGTTCACCATCGCCGCGCTGCCGGTGCTGCTGATCGGCATCTGGCAGGGCATCTTCGTGGTGCCGGCCGAGCAGACCCAGGGCGACGCCTTCCGCATCATCTACATCCACGTGCCCAGCGCGTGGATGAGCCTGTTCGTGTTCGCCTTGATGGCACTGTATTCGGCCATCGCGCTGGTCTGGCGGATCAAGATCTGCGAAATCCTGGCCATGGCCTGCGCGCCGATGGGCGCCGGCTTCACCCTCATCACCCTGCTCACCGGCAGCATCTGGGGCAAAGGCACCTGGGGCACGTGGTGGGATTGGGACCCGCGCATGACCAGCGAACTGATCCTGCTGTTCCTGTACCTGGGCGTGATCGGCCTGTACCACGCCATTGAAGACCGCCGCAGTGCCGCGCGGGCCGCGGGCCTGCTGGCCATCGTCGGCGTGGGCCTGCTGCCGATCATCCGCTACTCGGTGGACTGGTGGGGTGGCCTGCACCAGCGCCAGTCGGTGAACGTGTTTGGCGACAACGCCGTGCGCCCGGAGCTGATCGCGCCGCTATGGTGGATGGTGGTGGCAACCAAGTTGTGGTTTGTCGGCTCGCTACTGGCCAAGGCCCGCGCCGACAACCTCAGCCGCGAAGCCGGCAAGGCCTGGGTGGCGCAACGCCTGGGCACCGAGCCTGCCGGGGAGCTGCAACGATGACGCATGTCGGGTTCATTGCCGCCGCGTACGCGGTGTTCGTGCTGGTGCTGGCGGCCGACGCGCTGGGTTCCTGGCTGCGCCTGCGCAGCGCGCGTCGCCAGGCCCTTCAGCGCCAGCAGCGCCAGGCCGCGCGCGACCAGCGCACGCCGGGCACGCCGCTGGCCACGGAGCTGAGCCGATGACGCCGGTACAGCGCCGTCGCCTGGTCTGGGTGCTGCTGCTCCTGCTTGCATCCGGTCTTGCCACCACGCTGGTGGCGTTCGCGCTCCAGCGCAACATCGCCTATCTGTACACGCCTTCGGAAGTGCTGCGCGGCGAACAGGGCACCCAATCCAATTTCCGCCTCGGCGGCATGGTGGTCAAAGGCTCGTTCCAGCGCGCCGAAGGCTCGCTGGAGGCCCACTTCGTGGTGACCGATGGCGATGCCACGCTGCCGGTGACCACCTCGCGGATCCTGCCGGACATGTTCCGCGAAGATTCGGCCGTGGTCGCGCTGGGCACTCTGAAGAACGGCGTGTTCGTGGCCGATGAAGTGCTGGCCAAGCACGACGAGAACTACATTCCCAAGGAAGTGGCCGACAAGATGGGCGCGGCCCACACCAAGCACGACGTGCCGGTGCCGGCCGTGGAGACACGCTGAGTGCTGCCTGAGCTGGGGCAGGTACTGCTGGTCTGTGCGCTGCTGGCCGCCCTGCTGCAGGCGGTGCTGCCGCTGTGGGGCGCGCAGCGCGGGCGCGGTGCGTGGATGGCCGTGGCCGTGCCGGCCGCCTTCGCACAGCTGGCGCTGGTGGCCGGCGCATTCGCGCTGCTGACCGTCGCCTTCGTGCAGCAGGATTTCTCGGTGCGCTACGTGGCCGAAAACTCCAATACCCTGCTGCCGCTGGCGTATCGCTATTCGGCCGTCTGGGGCGCGCACGAAGGCTCACTGTTGATGTGGGTGCTGGTACTGGCGCTGTGGGGCGGCGCGGTAGCGCTGTGGTCCAAGCGCCTGCCAGACACCGTGCGCGCGCGCGTGCTGGGGGTGATGGGCATCATCAGCCTGGGCTTCATCGCCTTCCTGTTCTTCACCTCCAATCCGTTCGCGCGGCTGCTCCCGGCACCGCTGGAAGGCCGCGACCTCAACCCGCTGCTGCAGGACCCCGGGCTGATCATCCACCCGCCGATGCTGTACATCGGCTACGTGGGCTTCGCGGTGCCGTTTGCGTTTGCCATCGCCGCGCTGCTGGATGGCCATGTGGATGCGCGCTGGCTGCGTTGGACCCGGCCGTGGACCAATGTTGCCTGGGGCTTTCTCACCCTGGGCATCGCGCTCGGCAGCTGGTGGGCGTACTACGAACTGGGCTGGGGCGGCTGGTGGTTCTGGGACCCGGTGGAAAATGCCAGCTTCATGCCGTGGCTCGCCGGCGCCGCCCTGATCCATTCGCAGGCCGTGACTGAAAAACGCGGCAGCTTCGCCAGCTGGACGCTGCTGCTGGCCATCGCCGCCTTCGCGCTGTCCCTGTTGGGCGCGTTCCTGGTGCGCTCGGGCGTACTCACCAGCGTGCACTCGTTCGCCGCCGATCCCTCGCGTGGCGCCTTCATCCTGGTCTTCCTGGCTTTGGTGATCGGTGCGGCGCTGCTGCTCTATGCGCTGCGCGCCGGTGCACTGGGCAGCGATGATCCACGCCGTGGCTTCATGCCCACCTCGCGCGAAACCCTGCTGCTGGCCAACAACCTGCTGCTGGCCGGCGCCTGCGCCATGGTGCTGCTGGGCACCCTGTATCCGTTGCTGGCCGATGCGCTGGGGCTGGGCAAGGTCTCGGTGGGCCCGCCTTACTTCGGCACCCTGTTCATCGTGCTGATGGCGCCGCTGGTGGCGCTGCTGCCGTTCGGGCCGCTGGTGAACTGGCAGCGCGACCAGGCCTCGAAGCGGCTGGCGCTGCTGGCGCCGTGGGCTGGGTTGGCCCTGCTGCTGGGCGTGCTCGCCTGGTTCGTGGCCCCCCAGGGCAAGCTCAAGGCGGCCGCCGGCGTGGCTGCGGCGGCGTGGGTGGCCTTGGGCACCGCACGTTTCATCTGGACCCGCGTGCGTGGCAACGGCCGCTTCAACGCCGAAATGGTCGGCATGCTGCTGGCCCATACCGGCGTGGCGGTATTCCTGGTCGGCGCGTTGCTGGTGGAAGCCCTGAACGTGCAGCGCGAAGTGGCGTTGAGCCCCGGGCAGGACCTGGAGGTGAGCGGTTACACCCTGCGCTTTGAAGGCGTGGACCACCAGGAGGGCCCCAACTACGTGTCCGACCGCGGCCATGTGCGTGTGCTGCAGGGCGGGCGCGAACTGGCCCTGCTGCACCCTGAAAAACGCGCCTACGCCAGCGGCGGGCAGATGATGACCGAAGCCGGCATCCATGCGCGCGTGCGGGGCGATGTCTACGTGGCGCTGGGCGAGCCGCTGGGCAACAATGCATGGGCCGTGCGCGTGCATATCAAACCCTTCGTTCGCTGGGTCTGGCTGGGCGCATTGCTGATGGCGCTGGGCGGCTTCGTCACCGCCGCCGACCGCCGCTTCCGTCGTTTCCAGGAGTAGTACCGTGTCCGATCCCCGCCCCGCCTCCCGCCCGCTGCCTCCGGTCGCCATCGTCATCGGGGTGCTGTTCTTCTTCGGGCTGCTCGGGCTGATGGTGTACGGGGTGATGAAGTCCGGCGCGCCGGACCGCGACATCCTGCCCTCGGCGCTGATCGGCAAGCCCGCGCCGGCGTTCGCGCTGCCGGTCCTGCACGACCCGTCCATCACCGTGCACAGCAGCGAACTGCGCGGCGCTCCGTACGTGCTCAATGTGTGGGGTAGCTGGTGCGCGGCCTGCCGCGAGGAACACCCGATCCTGACCCGGTTTGCCGAAACCAAGCGCGTGCGCGTGATCGGATACAACTGGAAGGACGAACCGGCCGATGCGCTGCGTTGGCTGGAACAGCTGGGCAACCCGTTCGTGCTGGTGCTGAGCGACATCGAAGGCCGAACCGCCATCGACTGGGGCGTAACCGCCGCGCCGGAAACCTTCCTGGTCGACGCCAGCGGCGTGGTGCGCTGGAAATACAGCGGCGCGCTTACCCAGCGTGTGATCGATACGAGACTGCTGCCCGAGCTGGAAAAGCTGGAGCGTGCCAATGCACAATCGCAACGTGCCCTGCCCGCCTCGCCGTAAGCTGCGCGGCGTGCTGCACGCCGTGGGGTTGGCCGCCGCGCTGCTGCTGCCGCTGGCGGTGCAGGCCCAGGCCGTGTCCGACCCGACCCCGCTGCGGTACCGCAGCGCGGAAGAAGAAGCGCGCTTCCATGCGCTGGCCGCCGAACTGCGCTGCGTGCAGTGCCAGAACCAATCGCTGGCCGATTCCAACGCACAGATCGCACATGACCTGCGCCGCGAAGTGCTCACGCTGATGCAGCAGGGCAACAGCGATGCGCATATCAAGCAGTTCCTGGTGGAGCGCTACGGCGAGTTCGTGCTGTATCGCCCCACCATGGACACGCGCAACAGCCTGCTCTGGTTCGGCCCGCTGGTGCTGGTGCTCGGCGGTGCCGGGGTGCTTGTGTGGGTGGTACGCCGGCGCAGCCGCCAGGTGCAGCCCATGGGCGAAAGCGAGGAACGCTGGTGAGCGAATGGATGCAGGTGATTGCCGGGCTGTGTGCCGCCGTGGTGGCGATGGTGGTGCTGTGGCCGCTGCGCAGCAGCGGGAAGCGCGCACCGTTCGTGGCGGCGGTTATCGCCATCGGCGTGGCCGGCGTGGCGCTGTACCTGTTGGTGGGCACGCCGAAGGCCGTGGATGTTGTCGCCGACGGGGGCCCGGCCACGCTGCAGCAGGGGGTGCGCGAGCTGGAGCAGGCGCTGGAACGGGAACCGCAGCGCGCTGATGGCTGGGCATTGCTGGGTCGTTCCGAGTTGGCGCTGGGCAACACCGAAAAAGCGAATCAGGCGTTTGCCCGCGCTGTTGCGCTCGCCCCCGATGAAGCGCCACTGCTGGTGGAAGCGGCGCAGGCGCGTGCGCAGGGCGATGCGGGCAAGCAGTTCGATGACACCGCATTGCAGTGGTTGAAGCATGCGCAACAAGTGGACCCGGCCAGCGAGCGTGCGGGCTGGCTGATCGGCATAGCCCAGCGCCAGCGCGGGCAGGATGCTGAAGCGGCCGCTACGTGGGAGGCACTGCTTCCCCGCCTTGAACCGGCGGCGGCCGCAGCGCTGCGCGAGCAGATTGCGATTGCGCGGGAGAAGGCGGGGATGCCGGCGCCGGCGGGCGCTGATGCGCCATCGGTGGGGCTGGATATCGAGGTGACGCTGGATCCGGCATCGGCGGGCAAGGCCTTGCCCGCCGGCACGCAGGTATTCGTGATCGCACGGGGGCCCGGTGGGCCGCCGATGCCGGTGGCGGTGGAGAAGCATCCGGCAACGGCACTGCCATTGAAGATCCGCCTGGACGACGCCGACAGCCCGATGCCGACGGCGAAGCTGTCCTCGCTGAAGGACGTGGAGGTGTTCGCGCGCCTTTCGGCCTCGGGCACCGCCAGCCGGCAGGACGGCGATGTGGATTCGAAGCCGGTGCGCGTGACGTTGCCGCACAAGGGCACGATCCGATTGGTCCTGTAGATCTCGCCCTGCGTGGATGGATTTCGATGGGCGCCAGGCCGGTACGAAGCGTCCCAGCCGTGACACGGCGCCGTTGACCTGCCCGGTTAGAATGGCCCCATGACTGAATTCATCCCGCCCGGCACCCGCTACCACGCCCTGCCCTCGCCCTTCGCGTTCAAACGCGGTGGGCAGCTGCCAGGCGCGCATGTGGCCTACGAGACCTGGGGCACGCTCAACGCCGATGCCAGCAATGCCGTGCTGATCGTCACCGGCCTGTCGCCCGACGCGCATGCCGCCGCCAATGACGGCAACCCAGCGGCCGGCTGGTGGGAAGGCATGCTTGGCCCGGGCAAGGCGATCGATACCGACCGCTGGTTCGTGGTGTGCGTGAACTCGCTTGGCAGCTGCAAGGGCTCAACGGGGCCGGCCACCATCAACCCCGCCACCGGCGAACTGTACCGGCTCAATTTCCCGGAGCTGTCCATCGAAGATGGCGCGCGCGCCGCCGTGGACGTGGTGAAGGCGCTGGGCATCACCCAGCTTGCCTGCGTGGTAGGCAATTCCATGGGCGGCATGACCGCGCTTGCGGTTCTGCTGCTGCACCCGGGCATCGCGCGCAGCCACATCAATATTTCCGGCAGCGCACAGGCGTTGCCGTTCTCCATCGCCATCCGCTCGCTGCAGCGTGAAGCGATCCGCCTCGACCCGCAGTGGAACGGCGGCCAGTACACCGACCAGCACTACCCGGAATCGGGCATGCGCATGGCGCGCAAGTTGGGGGTGATCACCTACCGCTCCGCGCTCGAGTGGGATGGTCGCTTCGGCCGCGTGCGGCTGGACTCGGACCAGGCCGATGACGATCCGTTTGGCCTGGAATTCCAGGTGGAGAGCTACCTCGAAGGCCACGCGCGCCGCTTCGTGCGCTTCTTCGACCCGAACTGCTATCTCTACCTGAGCCGTTCGATGGACTGGTTCGACCTGGCCGAATACGCCGACGGCGATGTCATGGCCGGCCTGGCCAGCATCAAAGTGGACAAGGCCCTGGCCATCGGCGCCAACACCGACATCCTGTTCCCGGTGCAGCAACAGCAGCAGATCGCCGACGGGCTGCGCGCCGGCGGTGCCGATGCGCAGTTCATCGGGCTGGACTCGCCTCAGGGGCATGATGCGTTTTTGGTGGATTTCGAGCGGTTCGGGCCGGCGGTGCGTACGTTCCTGGATACGCTTTGAGCCATGCGGCAACAGGGCAGGCTCAGCGAATGGAACGACGCGCGCGGCTTCGGCTTCGTGCAGCCCAATGGTGGGGGCGACCGCTGCTTCGTGCATATCCGCGCCTTTGCCGCGCGCGACCGGCGCCCTGCCCTGAATGATGTGATCACCTACGACGTGCAGCGCGATGGGCAGGGCCGGCTCAACGCGGTCAATGTACGTTTCGCGCTTCAGCGTGATGGGCTCAGGGCCGGCACCACGACCAAGGGCAACGGCGGGCCCGACAGGCTGCCCCGGCGCACCATCGCACTGCTGTTCCTGTCGGGCGTGGCCGCTGCCAGCTTTGCGGGCTACTGCCCACCGTGGATTGTGGTGACATATCTGGGCCTGAGCGCCCTCACCTTCCTGTTTTACTGGCACGACAAGAGCGCCGCCCAGCATGATCGGCGGCGCACGCCCGAGAGCACCCTGCAGGTGATCGCGTTGCTAGGTGGATGGCCCGGCGGGCTTCTGGCGCAGGCCGTCCTGCGCCACAAGAATCGCAAGGCTTCGTTCCAGACCACCTTCTGGGTCGCCGTGGTGGTCAATCTCGTGGTGATGGGGTGGATTGCCGGCGGTGGATTTTCCATCGCCGGGTGACGTGGTCGGGGCCGACCAACGGTCGGCGCTACCGAGAGGTCCGCTACTTTCCGGCGACGGCGTCGTTCAGTTTTTCGATTGCCTGGTCGGCGGTGAAGGTGTTGGGCTTCTGGATCTTGGGGAACTCATCGAAGGTCGCGTTGAATTTGGTCAGCAGCGCGATGGCGCCGTATACGATGTAGACGTGGTTGATGTACCAGTCCCAGTAGGTATTCGAGGTGACATCGGCGAACTCGTACGGATCGGTGCGCAGGTTGTAGATCTTGGGGATGCGCATGGGGGTGAACGGTTCGCCCCAGACCGCCATGGTCCCTTTGCAGCGCTGCTCGATGAAGGTCACCTTCCAGTTGTCGTAGCGGATGCCCAGCGTGTCGCCGTCGTCTGAGATGTAGACGAACAGTTTGCGTGGCGAATGGTCGGCCTTGCCGGTCAGGTAGGGCCACAGGCTCACGCCGTCGATGTGGTTCTTGTAGGTGCGCCCGATGGCCTTGACGCCCTTCTTGAGGTCGTCCACCACGGTCTTGTTCCCCGCCACTTCCAGGAACGTTGGCAGCCAGTCGTGGTGCTGCACGATTTCAGTGGAAATGGTGCCCGGCTTGATCTTCCCCGGGAAGCGCGCAACCAGCGGGATGCGGAAAGCGCCTTCCCAATTGGTGTCCTTCTCGCTGCGGAACGGGGTCATGCCGCCGTCCGGCCACGAATTGCGGTGCGGGCCGTTGTCGGTGGAATACACCACCAAGGTGTCGTCGGCGATACCCAGTTCGTCCAGGTAATCCAATAGCGAACCCACGTTCTTGTCGTGGTCAATCATGGTGTCGTGGTACGGCGACTGCCAGCGACCGGCCTGGCCCAGGCTTTCGGGCTTGGTGTGGGTGATCAGGTGCATGTGGGTGAAGTTCACCCAGGCGAAGAACGGGGTGTCATCATCAGTGGCCTGCTTGATGAAGCCCTTTGCGCGTTCGGCAAAGTCGTCGTCGCAGGTGACCATGCGTTCGCGGTTGAGCGGGCCGGTGTCTTCGATCTTCTGCTTGCCGACCTTGCCCCAGCGCGGCTGCTCCGTGGTGTCGTCCTTGTCGGTGGCGAAGCTGTGGATCACCCCGCGCGGCTTGACCGTGGCGATGAAGTCACCGAACTCGTCTTCCGGGAAGTAGTCGTACATCTCCGGCTCTTCTTCGGCGTTGAGGTGGTACAGGTTGCCGTAGAACTCATCGAAGCCGTGGTTGGTCGGCAGCATGTGGTTCAGGTCGCCCAGGTGGTTCTTGCCAAACTGGCCGGTGGTGTAGCCCTCGTTCTTCAGCAACGCGGCGATGGTGACGATCTTCTCGTTCATGCCGATCGGCGCGCCGGGTATGCCCACCTTCGACAGGCCGGTGCGCAGCACGCTCTGCCCGGTGATGAACGAGGAGCGGCCGGCCGTGCAGGATTGTTCACCGTAAGAGTCGGTGAACATGATGCCTTCGCGGGCGATGCGGTCGATGTTTGGCGTCTGGTAGCCCATCAACCCGTGCGAGTAGCAGCTCAGGTTGGAGATGCCGATGTCATCGCCCCAGATGACCAGGATGTTGGGCTTTTTCTTCTTGGTGGCGGTGGCCATCGGGTTCTCCGGGAGCGCTTTGGCGGGTCCTTGGATGATCCCTGCGTGGCTGGGGGGCGACCACCGTGTTTCTACTTATGTCGGCTAAGTAATTCTGTCCCTTCGGTGTATTGGCTGCGGATGCCATGTACCGACCAACGGTCGGTACCTACCGGGGCCGTGTGCCGACCAACGGGCGGTACCTACCGGGGGCGTGTACCGACCAACGGTCGGTACCTACCGGGGCCGTGTGCCGACCAACGGTCGGTACCTACCGGGGCCGTGTGCCGGCCCACGGTTGGTACGTGGCGTGGATGCATGGCGTGGCGCCGCCGGTAGGTACGGACCGTTGGTCCGTACGGCGTCAACGCCACGCGCTGCCTACCTGCACATAGATGGTGTCATCTTCCGGGCCGAAGGCGTAGTCCAGGCCGACGTAGAGGCATAGCTGGCGCGCGATCAGGTAACGGCCGCCTACGCCCTTGGCCACCTGGCTGGTAGCACCGGAGAAGCTGACGTGCTCGCCCCAGGTGCGCCCCGCTCCGACGAAGCCAATGGCTGCCCAGCGCGGGGTGAGGTTCCAGCGCAGTTCGGTTTCCACCGTGGCAGCGCGCGTGTCCTGGTAACGGGCCGAGCCGATGCCGCGCAGGTCGATGTACGGCAGCCGGTAAAACGGCACGTCGCCGCCCACCCAGCGCACGTCCACGCGCCCGCCCAGCACCATTCGCTTGTCGGCCAGCGGAAGGTAGCCGAACGCATGCGCGCGGTAGCTCTGGAAGTCGTTGTCGCTGCCGATGGCGTCGTCGTAGAAATTGCCCTCCAGCATGCCCAGCCAACCGCTGTTGGGGGTGAACGAGTTGTCGCGCTGGTCGTACTGCAGCGACAGCCCAAGGCCGGAGGTTTTCCGGTTCAGCTCGTGCGGCTTGAAGTACTGCCGGTCCGAATCGACGTCGAAGCCGATGTCCAGGTCCATGTAGACCCATTGCAGGCCCAGGAACAGCGACTGGTCGCCCAGGCGCCGGGCAATCTTCTGGAACGCCATGTAGCCGTCGGAGCTGTAGCCGATGCCCACTTCCGGCAGCAGGTTGCCCGGCGTGTAGAAGTCCAGGTTGAACGAGGACTTGGCAACGCCGCCGGTGTAGCGCCAGCGGTCGTCCTTGAAGTGCAGCATGGCGCCGGCCCCGTAGGCCGTGCTGCCGTTCTCGGTCTTCATCCCGGCTACGCCGTAGATATTTGGCGGGATCATCTGCTTGCGCCCATCGGCAGCATTGCGTTCCAGCGCTGCGCCCTCCGGCCGGTGGAAGAACGCCAGGGCCACGCCGCCGCCGTAGCCCACGGCGGGGTCGCTGATGATCACCGGCACGGGCAGGAAGCCCTTGCGGTCGAGCAGCCAGCGCGACATGTCGAAATGGCCGTCCTGCGGGTCCTTGAACATGCCGTGGCGGGATGCGGCCGGGGCCGGCGCCGTGGTGTCAGGCACTGCCTGCTGCGCCAGTGCGGGCGCAGCCACCACACAGTGCAGGAGCACTGCGGCCACCGAACCTGCCTTCCATCCACGCATATCGTGCTCCCGGACGCTTCATCCCGTTCCCGGACAACACTGACAGACCCGGCCACCTTCCAGCCACGGCCGTTCTACGTAGCAGCCCTAAGTACAACTACCGAGAACAGGCGGGAACATCGCAGCGTCGGCGGCAACACGGTAGATGGCTGATGCACCGCCCTCCCGGGCGCCTTTCAGCTTCCCGGGCCACTCTCGGACGTCGCGTTCTTGTCCGCATCCGGTGGCGCGTGCCCATGCCCACCGGCCGGATCCTCGATCTGGATGACCCGCCCCTTCTGCCAGGCATCCGCGCCGGCATCTATCGGCGGTGCAACGATATCAGCGCGGCGCTCGCGCTTGTCCTGGCTACTCACGCCCAGCCGGTCGTCCCGTGCAGCGACCATCTGAGGGTCAGCCTGCCCATCCGCCGTGAATCCCATCATCAGCTGCGGCATGCCACGCGGCAGGTCCTTGTCCAGGTCGGTGTGCCAGGTGTGCCAGGTTTTCCCGTAGGTATGGATGAGCTTCTCCATCAACGCATGCTCGGCCACCTCCGGAATGCCGGGCGCAACCAACTGCCCCGATTTCACTTCGTGGACGTGGCTGTGCCATAGCACCTTTTCCTGATCGGGCAAGGCGGCAAACAGCTTGGCGCTGATGATGTACTCCACCCCCATCAGCTTGGCGTCCTTGACGTTGCCGTCGTAGATCGTGCACTGGATGACATCCTCATTGAGGATGGAGCAGTAGTGGTGCGCCTCCATCTGCACCTTCATCTGGCCGTTGTAGAAATGGAAGCCATCCAGATATGCGTTGATTGCCTCGATCGGCGGCCGATCCTGCAACACCGCAGCACCCGTTTCGAGCACCTTGGTCTTGGCGGTTTCTTCCACGCCCGGTGCCCGGACGCTGGATTCGGTATTGCCGCCCCCGCATCCGGCCAAGGCAAGCGAGACGACGCCGCAAATGATGGATCGATGCATGGGTGGCCCTCCGGGGAAGCTCCTGCATCGTGTCCCCTCGGATGTAACGTCGGGAGCATGGGAGCGTGAGACCCGGATAAAAGCGCGGAGGGGTTCCACCAAGGCGCAACTCGCTTTTCCTTCACCTCCCCGCCCCACACGCAGGACTAACGTCGATACGGATGATTTGAGGCTGTGTAGTCATGTGGCGGAGAAACGGTCTCTCGATTGTGTTGTTCCTATTGCTCGCCTTCTTCCTTGTGGGCCAGGTATGGACAGGCTTCCTCAGCCATAACCAGGAACTGCACGAGGCCCACCGCGCCGGCCTGGACCTGTGGGCCTACCTGCACAGTGGTCACTTCGTCAGCGCGACCTTCGAGAACTGGGAAAGCGAGTTCCTGCAGATGGGCATGTACGTGCTGATCACGGTCAGACTGCGGCAAAAGGGCTCTGCGGAATCGCGCCCGCTGAAGGGGGAGCACGAGGAGGAACGCATTCTGCCGGGGCCCACTCCCTGGGCAGTCCGCAAAGGGGGAATCTGGAAGCTTCTCTACGGTCACTCGCTGGCCATCGTCTTTTCCATCCTTTTCCTGGCGAGCTTCTTCCTGCACCTCGCCGGGAGCTGGCGCGCGACGGTGGATGAGCAGGTCGCCCGGGGCCTGCCCGCCCCTACCTGCTGGGAGCACCTGTGGAGCAGCAGCTTCTGGTTTGAATCCTTCCAGAACTGGCAGAGCGAGTTCCTGGCCGTCCTCGCCCTGGTAGTGCTGACCATCTTCCTGCGCCAGAAAGATTCGCCCCAGTCCAAACCCTTGGCTGCGCCGCACAGCCAGACGGGGGACTGAACCCCCGGCCAGCCCACTCACGCGAACCGGCGTTTGCCGGATCGTTACAATGGGCCTTACGGCGGAGAAATCCTGGGGAGGGTGAACGTGGACCAGTTGCCCAGCCCGAAAGACGCTCTAAACGACGAGTCCCGGCAGTTCGCACGAGCGGAGACTCTGCCAGACCTTGCGCATGCGAATCGCATATACAACTTGGGTCCAAAGAGGTTCCTGCCATAGGATTGACACGCCGAGGCAACCTACCATCTACCGGGGGAACAAATGGACGTCGAATCGAGGCTGGCAGTTCTCGAACAAAACCTGATGGAACGGCTAGCAGCGGAAATCGCGCAGGATGCTGTTCTAGACGCGTTGATAGCAACACACCCTGATCAACGGGCGGTTCGAAATGCATACCAGGCCATTTCTGCATATCGTTTAACGCAATTCGGCGACCTGGGGTTCGAGCAGCAGGCACCCGCAAAGAGTGTCGCTAATGTGTTTGGGCTGCTTCGTGAGCAGTTCGACGCTTGGCAGGGGAAGCTCTCGGCGGACAACTGACCGCAAGCCAGCAATTGCACAGCTGGCAGGCGAGTCGACCACGCCCGGCCGCGGCCAACACCCACGCCGTCACGACGGGTTCCCAGCTTAGAACTACTTCGCCATCTTCTCTTCCATCGCAGAGCGCTGGATCCAGCTCATCCTGGAGCCGCCTTTGTAGCCATCAGCGTGCTGAATTGTCGGGTCCTCCAGCGCGCTCTCAAGGGAGGGGGCAGCCTGCCCAGCAGCTGCTGCGAGCGTTGTTCATAGTAGTCCCGCTTGGCCGAGTCGGATTCGGTGTCACGTACGCGGTCATACGCAGTTGCGCACTGGGTGGCCCGGTCTTGGTGACCACCCCAGCTTAGCTGGGGTGGGCGACGGTGTGGTGCGTACGTCGGATTGGTGGACGGATCTTTGAAAAACACAGCCCGGTATTACGGGTTGGGTTGCTGGCGTTGTCTCTCGAGGCGGGCTTTTTGCAGGCGGCCCATTTGGCGGACTTTTGGGATGGCCGGGTCGGGTTCGGGCTCTACGGTGAGCTGGATTCCGCCGGGGATGAGTTCCAGCTTCAGGCGGGCGCCTACGTTCAACCCTGCCCTGCGCATCCAGAGGCCACGTAGTTTTACGCAGGGGATGGGGATGTCATCGTGTTCGTCGTTGCCGCCGGGGTGGTACAGGGCCTCGACGCGGACGCGGGCGGGCTGGGTCACGTGAAGCTTGCGCTTGGGGAGTTCGGAATAAGGGGTATCAGGCCGGGAATTGTGCATGGTGGACCTCCAACAAGAAGCTCCCTCGCCGGACGGCGAGGGAGTCGGGAGGCTGAGAACCGCTGTAACCTTCGGCGCGACGTATTTCCACGAGGGTGTTGTATTTCGCCACCCACCCGACGCATGACATCAATCTTCAACTGGTTACAGTGGAGTTTCTCAGGCTCCTAGCGCACACCATGCGTTGGAGCGAAGCTTAGCTCCAATTGTTTCTCTCTTGAGTTCGGCTTGCTTCAATTGAGCCTGTCTACCATGATGCCGCGATCCGCATGATTGCCGCCGATTGCTTGCGGCACGTCGCGTTCCGGATGGAACCGCATCACGTTGCGCATTGAGCGATGGGTGGCGTCGTGGGGATGTTGGCGCCGGAATGGGATGTCACATCTGGCATGGAGTGCGCGGGTGATCTGGCGTCCATGCGTTAATGGGTCGATCGTTGTTATCGGCGGTCGTCTTGCGACCGACCCTACCAATTCGTCGGCCGGACGGGTGCGGTAGGGTCGCATCCCTATCGACCGCCGATGGCGGGTCACCGCGCGATAGGGCATGACGTTTGGAGCAAAGGCGGTTGCGTTTGGCGTCCATGCATCAATTGCCGACCGTCTCGGCGCTGGCGTTACGACAGCCTGCCTTCGCGCAGGTGGTAGCTCCGATGGACGATGCCTTCAGGCAGTTCGTCGTGGGTGATCATCACCAGGCTGCGCCCGCCCAACGCCGCCACCATGTCATGCAGCAGGGCATGCGCAGTATCCACATCCAGCCCTTCGGTCGGCTCATCCAGCAGCAGAATCGGTGCGCCACGCAACAACGCGCGCGCCAGCGCCAACCGGCGCGCCTGCCCGGCCGACATCGTGGCGCCGTTCTCGCCCACCCAGGCATTAAGCCCACCGATCTGCGCCGCCCAGGTCTGCAGCCGCACGTCGGCAAGCACCTGCCACAAGCGCTCATCAGTGGCCTGCGCATCGCCCACCCGCAGGTTATCGGCAATGCTGCCGGCAAATACCGGCGCGCTCTGCGGCAACCACGCAATCTGTTTGTGCCATGCGTCCTGCGCGACGTTGCGGATGTCCTGCCCGCCGTACAGCACGCGTCCTTCGTCGGGGTCCCACAGGCGTAACAGCAGCGCGGACAAGGTGGTCTTGCCACTGCCGCTGTCACCGCGAATGGCGATGCGATCGCCCGGCGCCACGGTCAGTTGCACGCCCTCCAGCAGCGCCCTCGCCTGCCCCGGCCAGCGGAACGCCACCTGTTCCAGCTGCAGCGTGGCCGCCTGCGCAGGCAGGGCTACCGGTGCCGCTGCATCCTGAACCCCCGGCGGCTGATCCACGATGCTTTCCAGCCGGGCCGCCGCCACGCGCCCGGACAGCAATGACTGCCAGGCCAGGCCGATGCCGGCCCACAGTTCGATGAGGGCCACGGTGAGGAACACCAGCGCGGCCGCCAGGGCCGCATCAATCGCGCCGCGCTCGAATCCGCGCAGCGCCACCCACAGCATGCCGACCAGGCCCACCGATGCGCACAGGCCGTGCAGCGCGTTGCCGCCCACCAGCCGCCAGCGGCGCCGGCGGTCGCGCGAGCGCAGCTGCTTGGCCGCGACCAGCACGCGCAGGTTCCAGTCTTCGCGCGCGTGCAGTGCGGTGAGGTCGGCCGCGCCTTCCAGTCCTTCAAACGCCTGCGTGCGCAGCTGTGCACGGTGCAGCGCGCGGTCGCGCTCCTGCCCGCCGGCGCCGCGCACGGTGAGCCACGGCACGCCCACGCCGATGGCCAGCGCCAGCACGGCCAGCAACAATGCGGCCGGCGGGTAGATCAGGCCGGCGGAGAACACGGCCACCAGCGAGACGCCGCCCAGCGCCAGCAGTGGGCCAATGGCGCGCACCAGCAGGCCGTCCACTTCGCCGATGTCCGACATCAGCCGTGCAAGCAACTCGCCGGTGCGGATGCCGGCCAGCCGCGCCGGTGCCAGCGGCAGCGCGCGGCGGAAGAACCACACGCGCAGGTCGCGGGCGATGCGCAGGGTGACGTCGTGCCCGACCAGTTTTTCGAAATAGCGCGAGACGATGCGCGCCATGGTCAGGCCGCGGATGCCGGCCGAGGGCGAGAAGAAATTGAACCCGCTGCCCAGCCCGGCCGCACCGGCCAGCGCGGCTGCGGTCAGGAAGCCACCGGACAGCCCGAGCAGCGCGGTGCCGGCCAGCATGGTGGTCCACAGCAGCAGCACGGTGAGCAGCAGGCGGCCGCGATGGCGGGTGAACACCTGCTTCAGCGAATCGTCGCGGTGCAGGCTCATGCCGGCTCCTCCGTGGTCTGCGCGCGGCCACTGGCGGTGAGCACCAGCCGCGTGTCGGCCCAGCGCATGGCGGTGTCGCTGTGGGTGGCGATGACCACGGCGCGGTCGCGCGCGAACGCCGCCAGGGTCTGCAGCAGCGCAGCTTCGGTATCCGGATCGAGGAAGGCGGTGGGTTCATCCAGCAGCAACAGCTGCGGGTCGCGCAGCAGCAGCCGCGCCAGGCCGATGCGCCGTGCTTCGCCACCGGACAGGCCGAAGCCGCGTTCGCCAATCACGGTGTCCAGGCCATCGGGCAGGTGCGCCGCGAAGCGCATCACCTGCGCCGCTTCGGCTACTGCGTGCAGGCGTGCGTCGCTCACGCCGGGGTCGGCCAGGCGCAGATTGTCGGCGATGCTGCCGTGGAACAGGTACGGGCGCTGCCCGGCGTAACCGACCTCCAGCCCTGGGCGCAGCACGATGCTGCCCTCGCGGGGCGGCAACCAGCCGGCCAGCGCTTCCAGCAGCGTGCTCTTGCCGCTGCCGCTGGGCCCCACCAGGGCCAGGCGCTGGCCCGCCTCGATCTGGAAAGACAGCTGCTGCACCACATCGTGCGAGGCGCCCAACGGGCGCAGCACCAGGTTGCGCACCACCACTGGCAGTGCATGCTGTTCCAGCAGCTCCGGCGCGCGGGCGGCTGGCGCCGCGTCTTCGACGGCCACAGCGGCCGGCAGCTCGCCCAGCAGGCGCTCCACTTCCGCAGCGGCGGCCAGTGCGTTGGCGCGGTCGTGGTAATGCGCGGCCAGCCGCCGCAGCGGTGCGTAGAACTCCGGCGCCAGCAGCAGGCAGAACATGCCGGCACCCAGGGTGGGCACGGCGGCATGCAGCGACATCAGGCCCAGATAGCTCAGGCCCAGGTACAGCGCGACCATGGCCACGCTGACCGAGGCGAAGAACTCCAGCACGGTGGAGGACAAGAACGCGATGCGCAGCACTTTCAGGGTGCGCTCGCGCACGCCTTCGGCGGCGGCGGCCACGCCGTCCAGTTCGGCCTCGCCACGGCCGTACAGGCGCAGCAGGCCCAGGCCCTTGATGCGGTCGGCGAAGTGGCCGCTCATGCGTGCCAGCTCACCGAGCTGGGCACGGCCGGCGGCTTCCGCGCCCCAGCCCACCAGCATCATGAAGAACGGCACCAGCGGTGCGGTGAACAGCAGGATCAGCGCCACCACCCAGTCCACGTACGCCACGGCCAGCAGGATCAGCAGCGGCACGACCACCACTTCGATCCGCACCGGCTGGTAGCCGGCGTAGTAGCTCTCCACGGCGTCGGCATGGGCCAGCATCAGTTCGCCGAGCTCGCCGGTACGCTGCTGGCGCAGCCACAGCGGGCCCAGCCCCAACAGCCGGCGGTACACCCGCTCGCGCAGGGTCAGCCGGGCCGCATCGGCCACATCGCCGGCGGCGGCCTGGGTGGCGCTGCCCAGCAGGGCCCGCACCGCCAGTACCGCCAGCAGGCCCAGCAGCACCGGGATGGCGGCGGCCACGGGACGGTGCTCGACCAGCACCGCCTGGATCAGCCAGGCGATGGCCGCGGCCTGCCCGATGAGCAGTGCGCCGGACATACATATGCATAGCGCGGCCAGGCGCTGGCGGCTGCGGGCGCTGGCGGCCAGCCCATTCAGCCAAAGCAGGCGCTGCCGGCGGAGGGCGGTGGTCTCGATGGCGGACGCGTCGGGGGGTATGCTCAAAGCGGATCACTGGCGGCCACAGGGAGGTACCGACCATTGTAAGGGGCGCCGGCCTACCCTCCCGGTGCGGCGCGCGGTCGCAGGTCGGAGGCCTACGATCCCCCTCCCTGCCCGTTCGTACATTGATCTGAATCAAGGCTAATAGAAGTTGCTGGTCACAGAATTCACTCCGTAGACCCCCTTCCCGCCACCTGAAACGGCAAAACCCCACGAGGTAGCCAGGCCATGATCGATTCGACAGTCGTAGAACTGTCGCGGCTGCAGTTCGCTTTGACCGCGATGTACCACTTCCTCTTTGTTCCCCTCACGCTTGGCCTCTCGTTCCTGGTGGCCATCATGGAAAGCGTGTACGTCATGACCCGCAAGCAGGTCTGGCGCCAGATGACCCTGTTCTGGGGCACGTTGTTCGGCATCAACTTCGCCATCGGTGTGGCCACCGGCCTGGTGATGGAGTTCCAGTTCGGCATGAACTGGTCGTACTACAGCCACTACGTGGGCGATATCTTCGGTGCGCCGCTGGCCATTGAAGGGCTGATGGCGTTCTTCCTGGAAGCCACGCTGGTGGGCCTGTTCTTCTTCGGCTGGAAGCGGCTGACCCCGGTCAAGCACCTGGCGGTGACCTGGTTCATGGCGCTGGGCACCAACCTGTCGGCGGTGTGGATCCTGATCGCCAACGGCTGGATGCAGAACCCCACCGGCGCGGTGTTCAACCCGGACACGATGCGCATGGAAGTGGTGGATTTTGCCGCGGTGCTGTTCAACCCGGTGGCGCAGGCCAAGTTCGTGCACACGGTCAGCGCAGGCTACGTGACCGGCGCGATCTTCGTGATGGGCATCAGCGCGTTCTACCTGCTGCGCGACAAGCACAAGGACATGGCGCGCCGTTCGTTCGCGGTGGCCGCGGCGTTCGGCCTGCTGTCGTCGCTGTCGGTGGTGGTGCTGGGTGACGAAAGCGGCTATGCCGCCAGCGAACACCAGAAGATGAAGCTGGCCGCGATCGAGGCGATGTGGGAAACCGAGCGTGCCCCGGCCGACTTCACCGCCTTCGGCATTCCGAACCAGACGACCCAGCAGAACGATTTCGCCATCAAGATTCCGTACCTGATGGGCCTGATCGCCACGCGTTCGTTCAACCAGCCCATTCCGGGCATTCTGGAACTGGTGGAACGCGCCGAGCACCGCATCAAGGGCGGGCAGCTGGCGTACGGCGCGCTGGAACGCGTGCGCAAGGACAAGAACGATGTCGAGGCGCGCGAGATGTTCGACCGCCACTGGCAGGATCTGGGCCATGGCCTGCTGCTCAAGCGTTACCGCGATGACATCCTCAACGCCACGCCGGAGGAAATCTCCAAGGCGGCGATGGACACCGTTCCGCGCGTGGCACCGCTGTTCTGGACCTTCCGCATCATGGCCGGGCTGGGCTTCTACCTGATCGCGTTCTTCGCGGTGGCCTTCTACTTCTCCTGCCGCAACACCTTCCATGAGAAGCGCTGGTTCCTGCGGTTGGCGGTGTGGTCGATTCCGGCACCGTGGATTGCGATCGAGTGTGGCTGGTTCGTGGCCGAATACGGCCGCCAGCCGTGGGCGGTGGATGGTGTGCTGCCCACCTTCTACGCCGCGTCCGGTCTGGCCCTGCATGAAATCCTGACCACGCTGGCGGTGTTCACCCTTACCTATACGGTGCTGCTGATCATCGAGGTGAAGCTGATGCTCAAGACGATCCGCACCGGGCCGGCCGACATTCTTCCGTCGCTGCAGCCTTCACGCACGCCGCTTCCCCACCATGCCGCCACGCCGGCCCCCGGCCAGGCATAAGGCAGGAGATTCCAGATGGACATTCTTGGACTTGATTACACCACGCTGCGCGTGATCTGGTGGCTGCTGCTGGGCATCCTGCTGGTGGGCTGGGCGGTGATGGACGGCTTCGACCTGGGCGTGGGCACCCTGCTCCCGTTCGTGGCCAAAACTGATGAAGAGCGGCGCACGGTAATCAACACCGTGGGCCCGGTTTGGGAAGGCAACCAGGTATGGCTGGTGCTCGGTGGCGGTGCGATCTTCGCCGCGTGGCCGCCGCTGTATGCGGTGAGCTTCTCCGGCTTTTATCTTGCGATCTTCGCCATGCTGTTCGGACTGATCCTGCGCCCGGTGGGCTTCAAGTACCGCAGCAAGATGCCGAGCAAGCGCTGGCGCGACACGTGGGACTGGGTGCTGTTCGTGGGTGGGCTGCTGCCGGCGCTGATTGCCAGCGTGGCGGTGGGCAACGTGCTGCTGGGCGTGCCGTACCACTTCGATGACAGCATGCGCATCTTCTACACCGGTTCGTTCTTCGGCCTGCTCACCCCGTTCGCGCTGCTGGCCGGGCTGGTCGGCGTGGCGATGATGGTGTCGCACGGTGCGGCCATGCTGGTGCTGAAGACCGACGGACCGGTGGCCGAGCGTTCGGCGCGTTACGGCAGCATTGCCGCGCTGCTCAGCTTCGTGCTGTTCGCTGCGGGCGGCGCCTGGGTGGCCTTCGGCCTGCCGGGCTATGAGATCACCTCGCAGGTGGTCACCGACGGCCCGACCAACCCGCTGTTGAAGACCGCTGCGGTGGGCACGGCGGCCGGTGGCTGGCTGCGCAACTACAGCAGCATGCCGCTGACCCTGGTGTTCCCGCTGCTGGGCCTGGCCGGTGCTCTGGCCAGCGCGGTGCTGCTGCGGGCCCGCCGCGGCATGGCCGCGTTCCTGGCTTCGGGCGCGTCGATTGCCGGCATCATCCTCACCGTGGGCTTTGCGATCTTCCCGTTCCTGCTGCCTTCTTCCAGCCAGCCGAGTGGCAGCCTGACGGTGTGGGATGCCTCGTCCAGCCAGCTCACGCTGTTCATCATGCTGGTGGCCACGGTGATCTTCCTGCCGATCATCATTGCCTATACCAGCTGGGTCTACCGGGTGATGAAGGGCAAGACCACGGCCGAAGACATGGCCGACAACCCGAACGCGTATTGATATTACCCATCGTGCCGACCCACGGTCGGCACCTACCGAAGTGACATTGGAGGTTTTGCCATGTGGTATTTCGCCTGGATCCTCGGCACCGGCCTGGCCTCGGCCGCCGCCATCCTCAACGGCATGTGGTTCGAAGCACGCGAGGTCGGCGCCACCGACCGCGACGCCCGGTAGCACACGACCGTTGGTCGTGTGACCTTTCAAAAAAAGGTTGCCGATAATCCCTTCACACCGTATCCTTGTCGGCTCCTTCGGGGTGTAGCTCAGTCTGGTAGAGCGCTACGTTCGGGACGTAGAGGTCGCAGGTTCGAATCCTGTCTCCCCGACCACTCCGGTGGTCGCATTGAAGCCTGGAAACCTGATTTCCAGGCTTTTTTGTCAAGGTCGTGGCAACACGGCATCCGAAGGTGAACAAACGGTCCCCCTTGCCGCCGAAGGGCGGGATCGATACAATAGGCGGCTCCTTACGGGGTGTAGCTCAGTCTGGTAGAGCGCTACGTTCGGGACGTAGAGGTCGCAGGTTCGAATCCTGTCTCCCCGACCATACAAGTGGTCACATTGAAGCCTGGAAGACATCATGTCCTCCGGGCTTTTTTGTATCTGTCGCCCGCAGGCAGCCACGCAGTGCGTGGCGCTACCGCGCGTACAATGCGGCAGCGTTTGTCCTTCACGGCCTGCGCCGAGCGCCCGCACTCCGCTGCACCCCCACGTGCCGCGCCACCTGCAAGAGATTCCTGCCATGACCCCTGCCGACCCCCATTCCACGTCCCTGCTGCGCGGACGCGTGCTGGCGTTTTCCGCCATCCTGCTGGCCGCGCTGAACCTGCGTACGGCGGTGACCTCGATCACCCCGCTGCTGGACCAGCTGGGCCAGACCTTCGGGTTCGGCACCACCATGACCGGCGTGCTGGGCATGCTGCCCACGGCCTCGTTTGCGCTTTTCGGGGTGACCACGCCGCTGGTGGCCCGCCGCATCGGGCTGGAACGCACCGCCCTGCTGGCCATGGTGCTGGCGGCGGTGGGCCTGCTGCTGCGCTCGATGGCCGGCGGCGTGGGCAGCCTGCTGTTCGGCTCGGTGGTGGCACTGGCCGGCATGGGCATCGGCAACGTGGTGGTACCGCCGCTGGTGAAGCGCTACTTCGCCAACCGCGTGGGCACGGTGAGCACGCTTTATATAACGGTGCTGCAGCTGGGTACGATGGTGCCGGCGCTGATGGCGGTACCGCTGGCGGAACAGGCCGGCTGGCGGGTGTCGCTGGGCATCTGGGCGATCTTCGCGGTGGCCGCTGCCCTGCCCTGGATCGCGCTGGCCCGCCGCCGCCCGCACCCGGACCCGCTGGATACCGCCGCCGACCCGGCCGCGCAGCCACACGGCAAGGTCTGGCGCACGCCGCTGGCCTGGGGCATGGCGCTGATGTTCGGCATGACCTCGCTGATGACCTATTCGATGTTCACCTGGCTGCCGCGCATCGTGGTGGAAGCCGGGGCGACGCCGGCGTTCGGCGGGATCATGGTGGCGATCTTTGCCGCCCTGGGCCTGGTGCCGTCGCTGACCATGCCGGCGCTGGCGGTGCGGTTGCGCAATCCCTTCCCGCTGGTAATTGTCGGGTTCAGCGCGTTCCTGATCGCGTTCGCCGGGCTGCTGTTCGCGCCGATGAAGGCGCCGTGGCTGTGGGCGGTGCTGCTGGGCATCGGCCCCTCGACCTTCCCGCTGGCGCTGACCCTGATCAACCTGCGCACCCGCACGCCGGCCGGTTCGGCGGCGTTGTCCGGCTTCATGCAGGGCGTGGGCTATGCCTTCAGCTGCCTGGGCCCGTTCCTGTTCGGCTGGCTGCATGCCGTCAGCGGCGCCTGGTACCTGCCGTTCGGGTTCCTGCTGGTGTGCGCGGTGGTGTTGTTGTCCGCGTCGTGGGTGGCGTGCAAGCCGCAGAAACTGGAAGACGTGTGGTGACGTCCGCGCGGACCCGCAGGGCGTGTCGCCCTGTTTCGGTGAATGCATCACGGATTGTGCGCACCTAGTGACGTAGCGTGTCGGAAACTGACCTGCGTTGCGGGTCAGCAGGCATAGCAGCAACCCCGGGGTGTCATGGCCCCGGGGCCGATGAACGGTTTCAGGGTGTCCAGACCCCGGGAACAGCGCCGTGGCGGCGGCCGGATGGTCTTGCTTTTCAACAACTTGCAGTCCCCATCACGCCTGTTTTCACAGCTGCGGAGGCCGTGTTGCGCCTTAACAATTTGTCTACATCGACGAAGTCGTGCACGATTGGCATGTGATGTGCGTCACATTTCCACGCACAAATAGATTCTCTGAAGGGATGCTCCCGGGGGTTCCATGTACAAGCATCGGCCGCTGGCGCTCTGCGTCGGTTTGGTATGCGCCACACTCTGTCTGACCGCTCTGCCTGCTTCGGCGGCCACCTCGCGGGAAGCTCATCTGGCGGAAATCAGCACCTACCGTGACCAGGCGCGCTGGCTTGACGCGCTGGGCGCGATCGAGCGCGCCCGGGCGGATGCGCCCAACGATGACCTGCTGTATCGCCTGCAGGTGCTCACCCTGTCCGACATCGGCAATGCGCACCGTGCGTGGCAGCTGTACCAGGCGCGCCCCGACCTGTTCGACGAGGCGCAGAAGCAGCGCTTCGAAGCCAATTACCTGGCCAAGCGGGTCGGCTGGAGCCTGGCCTACGGCGCCAGCGAAGACACCCGCCTGGACGAAGCCGAAGACGCGCTCGCGCAGATGGAGCGCTACCTGCAGCGCGACGGCCTCACCGTGCAGACCGCACCGCTGCGCATCCGCTATGACCGGCTGATCCTGCTCAACCGGTTGGGCCGCCACGAGCAGCTGCGCGACGAATACCGCGCCCTGCTCGCCGAAGGCCATGAGGTGCCGAACTACCTGATGGCGGCCGTAGGCGATTCGCTGATGGCCAGCCAGCATCCCGACGAAGCCATCCCGGTCCTGGAAGCGGCGCTCAAGGCCGATCCGGGCCGCTCCGAAGTGCATTCGGAACTGGCCTATGCGCACCTGGAAAGCGAGCGCGCCGATACCGCGATCAACGTGCTCACCCAGTGGCAGGCGCAGGAGCCGGCGTGGCGCTGGGCCAAGGGCGCACGCGCGCCCTACGCCAACTGGCCGCGTTATGAGGCCGATCTCAACCTGTCGATGATCCGCGCCTACAGCGGTGACCTGGCCACCGCCCAGCACGATCTGGAAAAGATGGTGGAACTGGCCCCGGCCAACGGCGGCACCCAGTCGTCGCTGGGCAACGTCTACATGATGCGCGGCTGGCCGCGGCGGGCGCTGGAGCGCTACAGCATGGCCAATACGCTGGACCCGCGCGACGTCTCGGCGCGCCTGGGCCAGTACGACGCCTATGTGCAGCTGCAGCGCGATGACCTGGCCCGGCCGATCCACGATTCCCTGCTGGAACGCTACCCGAACCAGTCCTCGGTGCAGCGCATGGACCGCAGCTGGAAGGCCCACCGCGGCTGGCAGCTGCATGCGTACGCCGAAGGCGGCCGCAGCGAAGGCGGCGGTGGCACCTCGCCGCTGGGCAACGACGATGCGCGTTACGGCGTGGAACTGCAGTCGCCGGTGATCGATGACCGCTGGCGCGTGGTGACCTTCGCCGACCGCCGCAGCGTGGATTTCCAGGACCAGACCATCCGCCCGCTGTGGTTCGGGCTGGGCACGCGCTACCGCTTCGGCCGCGCCGACGCCGAACTGTTCGTCAACCGCGCCAATGACCACATCGGCGATACCGGCCTCAGCGCCGGGTTCGGCTGGCAGTTCAGCGATACCTGGCACGCCGGCGTGACGGCGGCACGCAACGCCGCCGATGCCTCGCTGCAGGCGCGCATTTCCGGCATCACCGCCGACAGCGTGGCACTGGCGGTGGATTACCGCCGCAACGAGCTCACCCACTGGAGCGCAGGCGCCAGCCAGTTCCGCTACGACGACGGCAACCGCCGCGACACGCTCAGCACCAGCATCGAACAGCGCCTGCTCACCCGCCCCACCCTGTTGCTGGATGGCCTGGGCAGCCTGTACGCCAGCCGCGGCAGCCGCGACGACGTGCCCTACTTCAATCCGTCCGAAGACCATTCGGCGGAAATCGGCCTGCGCGTGGACCAGCAGTTGTGGCGCCACTACGAGCGGCATTTCCGCCACCGCCTGACCGTGTCGCTGGGCAATTACTGGCAGCAGGGCTTTGGCAGTGCGCTGGTGCCGTCGGCCGAGTATCGCCACGAGTGGCAGCTGGCCGATGGCCGGATCTTCGAATACGGGATCAGCTGGTCGCGGCCGGTCTACGACG
The DNA here is from genome assembly GCF_019091045.1 of Stenotrophomonas sp. GbtcB23. Classification (NCBI taxonomy): domain Bacteria; kingdom Pseudomonadati; phylum Pseudomonadota; class Gammaproteobacteria; order Lysobacterales; family Lysobacteraceae; genus Stenotrophomonas; species Stenotrophomonas sp. GbtcB23. Next base: position 110,711 of record NZ_JAGXKC010000003.1, read on the forward strand.
GCAACCGTGAACGACACATCGGCCTTGATGCCGGCCTGCGCTGGGGACAATGAGATGCGACACATGGACTTGAAGCGCTTTACCTCCTGGCTGCTGCTGGCCGTGCTGGCCGTGCTGGCCGTGTGCGGCAGTGCGCACGCCGCCCCGCCGGTGCTGGATTCGGCCGACAACGGGCTGCTGGTGCTCAGCTACCACGACATCCGCGACGACGTGGCCACCAAGGGCGACCCGGACGCGTACTCGGTGAGCACGCAGAACTTCGCCGCGCACCTGGACTGGCTCTCGGCGCACGGCTACCACCCGGTGTCGCTGTCGCAGCTGATCACCGCCTCGCAGGGCGGCGCGCCGCTGCCCCCGAAGCCGGTGCTGCTGACCTTCGATGACGGCCTGCGCAGCGTGTACAGCAAGGTGTTCCCGCTGCTGCGCGCCTACAACTACCCGGCGCTGGTGGCGGTGATCACCGATTACGTGGACATGCCCGCCGGTCGCCAGATCGATTACGGCTACCGCCCGTTCACCCGCGACGACTTCCTCACCTGGGAACAGCTGCGCGAGATGCAGCGCAGCGGCCTGGTTGAACTGGCCAGCCACACCGACAACCTGCACCACGGCGTGCAGTCCAACCCGCAGGGCAATTCGACCCCGGCGGTGATCACCCGCACCTACGACCCGGCCACGCAGCGCTACGAAACCGAAGCCGAGTACCAGGCACGGCTGCGTGCCGACCTGGGCCTGAGCGTGAAGCGCATCCAGGACAACGTAGGCGTGAGTCCGAAGGCGATCGTGTGGCCGTATGCGGCCTACAACGCGATGAGCAACCGCATCGCCGAAGAACTGGGCATGCCGGTGTCGTTCGACCTGGAAGGCCGCAGCACGCCGGTCACCCGCGACCTGCACGGCCTGGCCCGCCTGTTGGTGACCGGCAACCCGCCGGTGACCCAGCTGGCCTATGAGCTGCGCCGCGACGTCGAACGCGACGGCATGCGCGCCCTGCAGATCGACCTGGACGCGGTGTACGACGCCAACCCGGCGCAGCAGGCGAAGAACCTGGATGCGCTGCTCGAACGGGTCAAGAAGATCGGCCCCACCCACGTGTTCCTGCAGGCCTTCGCCGACCCGGACGGCAATGGTTCGGCCGATGCGCTGTACTTCCCCAACCGGCACCTGCCGATGCGCGCGGACCTGTTCAACCGCGTGGCCTGGCAGCTCAAGACCCGCGCCGGGGTGAAGGTGTACGCGTGGCTGCCGGTGCTGGGCTATGAGCTGAAGGACCCGGCGATCCGCAAGGCGCTGGCGATCGAGAGCCCGGAAAGCGATGGCATCTTCCGGCTCGATTTCACCAACCCGAAGGTGCGTCACATCATCGACGACATCTACGAAGACCTGGCGATCAACTCGTATTTCGAGGGCCTGCTGTTCCACGACGATGCCTATCTGCGCGACACCGAACTGGCCAACCTGCCGCAGGAAGGCGACGACGGCGCGCGCACCCAGGCGCTGATCGACTTCACCCTGGAACTGCGCGGCGCCGCACAGCGCTGGCGCCCGAAGCTGGCCACGGTGCGCAACCTGTACGCGCAGCCGGTGCTGCAGCCGCAGAGTGCCAGCTGGTTCGCGCAGCGCCTGGACCTGTTCAACAAGGCCTACGACCACACCGCGCTGATGGCGATGCCGTGGATGGAAGGCAGCCGCGACCCGCAGAAATGGCTGGACCGGCTGGTGCAGGCCGTGCGTGAGCACGATCCACAGCTGTCACAGACGATGTTCGAGCTGCAGACGGTGGACTGGCGCACGCAGAAGCCGATTTCCGGCACGGTGCTGCGCGCCCAGATCCGGCGCCTGCAGGCGCAGGGCGTGCGTCATTTCGCCTGGTACCCGGATGACTTCATTGCCGGGAAGCCGTCTACCTACGATGCGCGCGCGGCCATGTCGGCACGCACCTTCCCGTACGAGGAAAAGTGAGGCCGCCATGCATCCGCTCCTCTACCTGCTGTTCCAGTTCGCCTTCTTCTACCCGATGGTGATGGCGTTCTTCTGGATGTCCGGGGGGTTGTATTACTTCTTCCGCCGCGAGCGGAAGGCGCGGCTGCGCGACGATCCGCCGCCGATGGACAGCTACCCGTTCGCGTCGATCCTGATCCCCTGCCACAACGAGGCCGACAACCTGGCCGATACGCTGGGCGCGGCGCTGGCGCAGAAGTACCCGGATTTCGAGGTGATCGCCATCAACGACGGCAGCCGCGACGATACCGGGGCCCGACTGGATGCGATGGCCGCCGAACACCCGCGCCTGCGCGTGGTGCACCTGGACCGCAACCTGGGCAAGGCCAATGCACTGCGCATGGGCGCGCTGGCGGCACGTTCGGAATACCTGGTGTGCATCGATGGCGATGCGATGCTGGAAGAGCACGCCACCCACTGGATGGTCTGGCACCTCACCTCGGGCCCGCGCGTCGGCGCCGTCACCGGCAACCCGCGCATCCGCAACCGCTCCACCCTGCTGGGGCGGCTGCAGGTGGCCGAGTTCTCCTCGATCATCGGCATGATCAAGCGTGCGCAGCGCGTGTACGGGCGCATCTTCACCATTTCCGGGGTGATCGCCGGGTTCCGCCGCACCGCGCTGCACCGCATCGGCTACTGGGCCGATGACATGATCACCGAGGACATCGACATCAGCTGGCGGCTGCAGATCGACCACTGGGACATCCGCTACGAGCCGAACGCGCTGTGCTTCATCCTGATGCCGGAAACGCTCAAGGGGCTGTGGCGGCAGCGCCTGCGCTGGGCCCAGGGCGGCGTGGAAGTGCTGCTGCGGCATGGCCGTTCGCTGTTCGACTGGCGCAAGCGGCGCATGTGGGGGGTGCTGCTGGAGTACATGTTCAGCGTGCTGTGGGCGTACACGATGCTGGCGATCATCGTGCTGTGGGCGCTGGGCAAGTTCATCCCGCTGCCGCAGGACCTGTACATCGCCACGCTGCTGCCGCAATGGCACGGCGTGATCCTGGCGCTGGTGTGCCTGCTGCAGTTCGCGAGCAGCCTGATCATCGACCGCCGTTACGAAACGCATATTGGACGTAATTACTTCTGGGTGATCTGGTACCCGATGGCGTACTGGCTCATCAGTCTGTTCACGACCCTGGTGGCACTGCCCAAGACGCTGTTGAAGCGGCGTGGCAAGCGCGCGATCTGGGTCAGTCCTGACCGGGGTATACGATGAACGCTTCCAAGCCGACCCGCCGCTACGACTCCCGCCTGATCCGCAAGACACGCCAGCAGCCACGGCTGCAGCGCACCGCGTGGGGGTTTGTCACCATCGCGTTCTGGGGGTTCTATTTCTACCTCTGGGCGCCGCTGATCACCGCCCTTTCCTGGCTGCTCGGTGGGCAGCTGGCGTGGCTGCAGCTGTACGAGTACAAGCAGAGCGTGGACCCGTTCATCGTCATCGCGCTGCCGGTGATGCTGGTGTGCTGTTCGGTGCTGCTGATCGCCTGGGCGGAATACAACCGCATGCGTTTCGCCGGCAAGGACCGGCGCAATGCGCGCGCGGATGTGTCGCTGGAAGAGATCGCGCACAACCTGGGCGCCAGCCCGGCGTTGGCCGCGCAGCTGAGCGCAGGCAAGTCGGTGACCCTGCACATGGACGACATGGCTCGTCCGGTAGGCCTGACAGAACAGCGCTTGCCAGGCTGACAAAGCGTAGAGCCACGCCCTGCGTGGCTATGGGCCCGGCCGAGGTGAATGTGTAAATTCCTTCACATAACCGCCCCCGGCCGGGCGTACGCTCCGCCTCGGAGACATCCCGCACTTCATTGTGAGGGGATACATCATGTCGTCTATCGAGACTTTGGTCAGTGAAGTGGCCCGGGCTACCGGCCTTGGACCGAACGCACAGAAATTCATCGGCGTCGTCATCGAGTACATCTTCAAACAGCCCGGCGGACTCGCCAGTCTGGGCGACAGGTTCACCGCGGCCGGGCTTGGCGATGTCTTCAAGTCCTGGTTCTCAGGCCAACCCAACATGCGCGCTGTCGATGCCGGGCAGATCCGCAGCGCGCTGGGCGGGCAGAGCATCGAGGACATCGCCAGCAAGGCCGGGGTAACGCCCGCCGTGGCCCCCGCGCTGCTGGCAACCTCCCTGCCGGCGATCGTACGGGCGGTGACCGCCGGCGGGGTGATGCCGACCTCGCTTCCCGCTGCGTTCACCGGTCTGTTGGGCACGAAGGGGAAGAAGCAGTCCACCTTCCGCCTCTGGCGCTGGCTGTTGCCCTTGCTGGCATTGCTCGCGCTTGCGTGGTGCGGCTGGCAATCGCGCAACGTGGCCAAGGCGCCAGCGGTTACCGCGCCGGCCGCCAACGTCGCGGCCGTGTCCACGAACCCCACCCTGTCGTTCCAGAACACCGACGGCAAGGTGACGTTGAACGGCACATTGGGGTCGGTGGCCGACAAGGCGAAACTGCTTGGGGCCTTTGCGGGCGCCTATGGACAGACCAATGTCAGCTCCAACATCCAGGTAGATACCAACGTCAAGCAAGCCAGCTGGCTGGGCCGGTTGGCCGATCTGATCCCCAGCCTGAAACAGAACGGGCTGCAGTTCGCATTGAACGGTGACTCGCTCAAACTGGATACGTCCAAGCTGCCCGAGGCCCAACGCACGGCGGTCAGCCAGCTGTTCCAGAAGGAGCTGGGCAACCTGGAGGTGGAGGGCCTGTTCGACAGAGGCGCTGCCGCACTGGGTGCGCTACCGCCAGGCTTCAGCAGTGACGACCTGACCCAGGCGTTGAACCAGACCACGATCACCTTCGAAACCGGGTCGGCGGTGATTACCCGCAGCAGTGCGTCGATCCTGGACGGTGCGGCAAAAGCGATCCAGGCGGCGCCGCCAGGGGCCCGCGTTGAAGTGGAAGGACACACCGACAACGTGGGCAACGCCGAGACCAACCAGACGCTCAGCGAGCAGCGTGCGAAGGCCGTAGCGGCAGCCTTGGCTGCCCGTGGCGTACCTGCGGACCGGTTGCTGGCACGCGGGTTCGGCGCAAACCGCCCGGTGGGCGACAACACCACCGAGGCAGGGCGCGCGGCGAACCGGCGGATTGCCTACAAGGCGTTGTAACGACCCACCATCGTTACCCGACGCACCCGCGCGCCGGTCATGGCGCGCGGGTCTGGCCGCTGCCCTGGACCACGAAGCGTTCCACGGTGAGCGCTTCGAGGCCCATCGGACCGTAGGCGTGCAGGCGCGTGGTGGAGATGCCGATCTCCGCGCCCAGGCCGAGTTCGCCGCCATCGGAGAAGCGGGACGAGGCGTTGACCATCACCACGGCGGCGCGCAGCGCGCTGATGAAACGCTGGGCGGCGGCCGGGTCTTCGGTGACGATGACTTCGGTGTGGTCGGAGCTGTACTGCTGGATGTGGGACAACGCCTGTTCGAGGTCATCAACGACGCGCACGGCGATGATCAGGTCGAGGTATTCGGCCGCGAAATCGTCCTCCGTGGCCGGCGCGGCCTGCGGCAGCCACTGCCGGGCACGCGCGTCCGCGCGCACCTCCACCCCGCGTTCGCGCAAGGCGGCTTCAGCCTGCGGCAGGAACGTCGCGGCGACCTCGGCGTGGACCAGCAGGGTTTCGAGTGAATTGCAGGCCGAAGGGCGGCTGCATTTGCCATCCACCAGCAGCGCCAGCGCCTTGGCCGGGTCGGCGGCACGGTCCACGTACAGGTGGCACACGCCCTTGTAGTGCTTGATCACCGGCACGCGCGCATGTTCGGCAACGAAGCGGATCAGCCCTTCCCCGCCGCGCGGGATGGCCAGGTCGATCAGGTCGTTGAGCTGCAGCAGGGTGAGCATGGTCTCGCGACGCAGGTCTTCGACCAGGGTCAAGGCGGCGTCGGGCACGCCGGCCTCGCGCAGGGCGCGCTTGAGCGAGGCGGCGATGGCGGTGTTGGAATGGATGGCTTCGGAGCCGCCGCGCAGGATCACGCCGTTGCCGGCCTTGATGCACAGCGCTGCGGCGTCGGCGGTGACGTTCGGTCGCGCTTCGTAGATCATCGCGATCACGCCGAGCGGCACGCGCACCTTCTGCACGCGGATGCCGTTGGGGCGGATGTCGTCGCGGGTGATGCTGCCGACCGGATCGGGCAGCGCGGCCACTTCGCGGAGGGCAGCGCTGATGCCGGACAGGCGCGCCGGATTGAGGGCGAGGCGGTCGAGCATCGCGCTGCCGGTGCCTTTGGCTTCGGCGGCGGCGAGATCCAGCGCGTTGGCGGCCAGGATGGCGGCCGCGTCGCTGTCCAGCGCGTCGGCCATGGCATCCAGCAGCGCCGCCTTGGCCTCGGACGAAAGCTGCGCCAGCACCTGCGCGGCGTCGCGGCATTGGAGGGCTTGGTCTCGGATGTCCATGGGATCTCTCATCACGAAGGGTGTTTTGGCGCGTTTCAAAAAATCTTCGGGGCCGACGTCATATCTGGCTTCGAGGTCCACGTGGGACACGCATGGCGTGTCGCTACGCGTAGAGACACGCCATGCGTGTCCCACGTAAACCGGTCGACGCCCGTTTAGACCAGCACCAGATCATCCCGGTGGATCACATTGCCACCGTAGTTGTAGCCCAACACACTTTCAATGTCGCGCGAATGCCGCCCGGCCACGCGGCGGATGTCGCTGGCCGAATACTGGCTGACCCCACGCGCCAAGATCACTTCACCGCTGTCGGTACGCAGGCGCACCTGCACCATGTCGCCGCGGCGGAAATCGCCTTCGGCAGCGGTCACCCCGCCCGGCAGCAACGAGGCGCCCTTGTCGCGCAATGCTGCAGCGGCACCTTGATCCACGATGATCGCACCGGCCTCCAGCGGCGCATGCCGCAGCCAATACTTGCGCGCGGCTTCACGGGTCTGCCCGGCATGGATGCGGGTGCCGAACAACCGGCCCTGCGCCAGCGCGCGCACCACGTCGCCATCGCGGCCGTTGAACAGGCAGGTATCGATGCCGACGCGGCCGGCCTTGGCCGCCGCTTCCAGCTTGGTGTGCATGCCACCGGTGCCCGCCCCGCTGCCCGCACCGCCGGCCATGGCCAGCACCTCGAGGGTCAGCTCCGGCACGTCGTGGATCGGCCGCGCCTGCGGATCGCGGCGCGGGTCGGCGCTGTACAGGCCGTCGATGTCGGTGGCGATGAACAGGATGTCGGCGTCGATCAACGCGGCCACGGTGGCGGCCAGGTTGTCGTTGTCGCCCAGCTTGAGCTCGTCCACCGACACGGTGTCGTTCTCGTTCACCACCGGCAGCGCGCCCAGCCGCAGCAGCTCGTTGAGCGTGGCGCGGGCGTTGAGGTAGCGGCGGCGGTTGCGCAGGTCGTCGTGGGTGAGCAGCACCTGCGCCACCGGGCGCTCGAAGAAGCGCTGCCACAGCCCGATCAGCTGCGCCTGGCCGAGCGCGGCCAGTGCCTGCCGCGCGGCCATGGCGGCGCCGGCCTCGATCGCGCGCGGCACGATCGCACGGCCCGCAGCCACCGCGCCGGAAGACACGATCACCACTTCGCGCCCCGCCAGCACGTGTGCCGAGACGAACTGCGCCAGGCCCAACGCATGCCGTGGCGACAGCCCGCCCCCATCGGCGGCCAACAGGCTGCTGCCGACCTTGAGCACGGCACGCTTCCAGCCGGGAAGCAGCTGTTCGGGGAACGGGGACTGCACGGGCGTGGGGGTCATCGCGGGGGCTGCCTCAGCGGGTGGACCATTCGTGGACGGTGGCGGTGGCGCTGCCGAGCGTCATCAGGGGATCGGCATCGACGATGGCCTGCGCGGCGGCGCGGTCGGCCACGTTGTGCAGCACGTAGGCGCCGCCGGTCTTGTCGGTGAAGCCGCCGGTGATGAGCAACTGGTCGCGGGCGCGCACCTCATCGAGAAAACGTGCGTGTTCGGCACCCGCTTCATCGCGGAACTCAGGCGTGCGGGTAACGAGTACCAGGTAGCAGATCTTCATGCGGAACTCCGTGGATTCATGCCAATACAGGAACGGCGGCCAGTGGCCGCCGTTCTGCGTTACGCCAGTGCCGCCCAGCGGGCGCGCAGCTCGTCCAGCCGCAGGTCCGCGGCCGCGCCGGGCGAGACACGCGCGGCCAGGCTGCCTTCGGGCGTACGCCCCTGCCCGGCGGTGTCCGAAGACGCAGCCGCCGCCTTGTAGGCCTCGCGGAACGGGACGCCGGCCACGGCCGCTTCCACGGCGACGTCGGTGGCGTACATGCCCGAATCGATGGCAACGCGCAGCTTGTCTTCGCGCCATTCCAGGTTGGCCAGCAGGGCCGGCAGCAGTTCCAGCGCGGCCAGGCCACGACCGAAGCCGTGGAAGATGGCGCCCTTGCTGCCCTGCAGGTCACGGTGGTAACCGGACGGCAGCGACAGCAGCTGCTCGATCTCGGTACGCGCCGCAGCCACGCTGGCGTGGGTGGCACGCATCAGTTCGATCACGTCCGGGTTGCGCTTGTTGGGCATGATCGAGCTGCCGGTGGTGTACTGCGCCGGCAGCGCGACGAAGCCGTACTCACCGCTGGTGAACAGCGACAGGTCCCACGCAAGGCGGCGCAGGTCCAGGGTGGCACCGCCGAGCGCTTCCAGTGCGGCCAGTTCGAACTTGCCGCGCGACAGCTGCGCGTAGATCGGCGAGATCTGCATGCGCGCAAAGCCCAGTGCCTGGGTGGTGTGGGCGCGGTCCAGCGGCAGGTTCACGCCATAACCGGCCGCCGTGCCCAGCGGATTGGCATCGACCAGCGCGAAGGTGTCGTGCGCGCGCACCGCGTTGTCGATGAAGGCTTCGGCCCAGCCGGCCCACCACATGCCCGCCGAGGACACCACGGCGCGCTGGATGTGGGTGTAGCCCGGCACCGGCAGGTCTTTCTCTGCTTCGGCGCGGTCCAGGGCGACCTTGGCCACTTCGCGGCTCAGCGCGGACACCTGCAGCAGCTTGTCCTTCAGCCACAGCCGGGTGGCGACCAGGATCTGGTCGTTGCGGCTGCGGCCGGTGTGGATCTTGCGGCCGGCATCGCCCAGGCGTTCGGTCAGGCGCGCTTCGATCGCCGAGTGGCAATCCTCGAAGCGCTCATCAAGCACGAACGCGCCGCTGCGGAAATCGTCGGCCAGCACGTCCAGCTCGCGCTGCAGATCGCTGCGCTCGGTGGCGGTGAGGATGCCGATGTTTTCCAGGCCCTGCGCGTGCGCCTTGCTGGCCTGCACGTCGTACAGGAAGAACTCGCGGTCGAGGATGACGTCATCGCCGGCGAGGAAGGTCTGGATTTTCGCATCCACCGCTACGCCGGGCTTCTGCCAGAGAAGGTCTGCCATGTCTTGCTCCAATCAATGCGGAATCGAGGTCAGTTCATCCAGGCCCAGGGCCAGGTTGAGGTTCTGCATGGCCTGGGTGGCCGCGCCCTTGAGCAGGTTGTCCAGGGTCGCTACGACCACCACGCGCTTGCCGCCCGGGGCCACGTCGAAGCCGCCGATCTGCACGCCATGGCGGCCGGCGATGCGGCTCACCCACGGTGCTTCGTCGAGGATCTCGATCAGCGGCTCATCGGCGTAGAAGCGGCGGTAGGTCTCCACGACCTGATCGCGGGTCACCGGCTGCTGCAGCCACAGGTTCACGGTCATGGTGATGCCACGGAAATGCGGGGCCACGTGCGGCATGAACTCCACCGGCACGCGCAGGTGCGCGGTGACTTCGCGCTCGTGCACGTGGTTGGTGAGCGCGTACGGCATCAGGTTGTCGCGCAGCAGTTCGGGGTTGTTCTTGTCCGACGGGCTGGTGCCGGCACCGGAGTAACCGGATACGCCGAAGCACTGCGGCGGCCCGGCCAGCTGGTCCAGCAGCGGGCTGATCGCCAGCTGCATGGCGGTGGCGTAGCAGCCCGGGTTGCTGATGTGCGTCTGGCCGGTGTAATCGCCCCGGGTCAGTTCGGGCAGGCCGTAGTACCAGCTGCCTTCGAAACGGTGGTCGGCGGAGAGATCCACGATCACCGTCTCCGGGCGCGCGGCATCCAGCGCGGCCACGAACGGGGCCGACAGGTTGTTGGGCAGCGCCAGGATCACCGCATCCACGCCTTTGGCGGCCACGGCGTCGGCATCGAGGTTTTCAAACGCCAGCTCGCCGGCAACCTCGGGATAGGTATCGGCCACGCGCTGCCCGGCCAGCTCGCGCGAGGACACGAAGCCCAGGGCCAGCTGCGGGTGCGCGGCGATCAGCTTGACCAGCTCGGCGCCGGTATGGCCGCGGGCACCGACGATGCCGATGGTGAACGTTCTGTTGGAAGTACTCATGCGTGTGCGTCCAGGCGGTCCTGCAGGGTGCGCTTCACGTCCTGCCATTCCGAATCGATGATGGAGAAGACAACGGTGTCGCGCGGGCTGCCATCGGGGTGGCGCTTGTGGTTGCGCAGCACGCCTTCCTGGGTGGCCCCCAGGCGGGCGATGGCCGCGCGCGAGGCGGCGTTGTGCGAGCTGGTTTCAAAGGCCACGCTGATGCACTTCAACCGCTCGAAGGCATGGGTGAGCAGCATCAGCTTGGCTTCGGTGTTCACCCCGGTGCGCTGCGCATGCGGGCCGTACCAGGTGTAGCCGATGCTCAGGCGCGGCACCTCTTCTTCCAGCGCGTAGTAGCGGGTGCTGCCCACTACGTTGCCGTCGGCGTCGAGCACGGCGAACGGCAGCACCTTGCCGGCGGCCTGGTCCTGCAGGGCCGCCTGCACGTAGGCGGTCATGGTCTTGGCGCTGGGCACGTGCGCGTACCACAGCGCGGAAAGCGAACCGTCGCCCAGCGCACCGCGCAGGCCGTCGATATGCGCCATCTGCAGCGGTTCCAGCCGTGCATGCCGGCCGTCCAGCGTGGGGACCTTGGTCCAGTCGGCATGATTCATCGGGGTCAGCCCTCCAGGCTCGGGGTGCGCTTGGCGCAATGGTCCACGTAGGTGCGGATGCGGTCGAAGCCGTCGGCACCGAACCAGAACACCTTCCAGTGGTCCTGCTTGTAGCAGCCATCGGATTCGGCGTAGTAGAAATGATTGATCGGGTTGCCGTGGCGCGAGCGCCAGAACAGCTGCGGGGTTTCCTCCAGCATCACGTTCCATACCGCACGGCCCAGGCCTTCGCCCTGCGCGTCATCGAGCACGGCGAACTTGTCCAGGTACACGCCTTCGGCTTCGTCGGTGAGGATCACCGCAGCGCGGTAGTTCTCGCTGACATAGGCGCGCAGCAGGCGGGTCTTGTCGAAATAATCGGGCACCAGGGTGCGGCCGAAGCTGGATTCGATCAGGCCCTTCAGGCGCGGCAGGTCCAGTTCGCTCCAGGCGGTGGCGCGCAGCACCTTCTCGCCCTTGCGCACCAGCGTGCCCGAGCCCTTGTGGGTGAACAGTTCCTTGGCCAGGTCGGCCGGCCGGGTGATCGACACCGACGACTCCAGCGGCAGCCGGTCCAGCAGGTCCTTGATCTGTTCGATCTTGACCCGCATGCCGCCGTGGATCCACGGCTGCTGCATCAGCTGGTCGTACTCGGTGGACAGGTTGATCGAGTCGATCACCCTGCCCTCTTCATCGAGCAGGCCGCCGGTGCCGGTGAGGAAGATGATCTTGTACGGCTGCAGTTCCTGCACCAGTTCGTTGGCGGCGAAATCGGCGTTGACGTTGAGGATCTGGCCGCAGCGGGTTTCGCCCAGGCTGGTGATCACCGGAATGGAACCGGCGCGCAGGCTGGCTTCGATCGGGGCCAGGTTGACCTTCTTCACTTCGCCGACCAGGCCGTAGGTGTCCTGGTCCAGGTATTCGGCTTCGAACACGCCACCGGTGATCGAGGTGGCACGTGCACCGTTCTGCTGCAGTGCTTCCACCAGCTGCAGGTTCGACGCCTGGAACACGCGGCGCACGATGGCCAGGCCTTCGGGCGAGGTCACGCGCAGGCCGTTGACGGTCTGCTTGACGATGCCGGCCGCCGACAGCTCCGCATCCAGCTGCGGGCCGGCACCGTGCAGCACGATCGGGGTGAGCCCGACTTCCTGCAGGAACGACAGCGAAGAGGTCAGCGCGTCGAGGTCATCGCGCAGCACGGCGCCGCCGACCTTGACCACGGCGAAGCGCTTGGCATCCACCTGCGAAAAGCGCTTGAGGTACTGGCTGATCTCTTTCGCGCTGGCCATGCTGGAAAGCAGGCGCACGATGGTCTGGCGGGTCTGGCGGTGGGGCTGGAGGGAAGAAGGCATTTCAGTATCGTCACGGGCGGCCGTGGCCGCGGTGGGAGATCCGTCAGTGGTGGGCCACGACGGCGTCATTCGGTCAGGCGCCGGCGCTGATGATGCGGTGCACGGCGTCGGTGTAGCGCTGCAGCTGCTCCAGCGTCACGAACTCGTCGGCGGTGTGGGCCTGGGCGATGTCGCCCGGGCCGTACACCAGGGTGGTGTAGCCACCGGCCGAGAACAGCGAGGCTTCGGTCCAGAAGTCCACGGCGTTGCCGATCGGCAGGTCCAGCGCATCGGCCACGTCACGCGCGGCCAGGCGGCGGTTCTCCGCTTCGGCGATGTCGCCGGCCGGCAGGCTGGGGCCGCGGAAGGTTTCGGTGAACAGCGCCGCTTCCGGTTCGGCAAAACCGGCGAAGGTGGCCAGCAGCGCGTCGATGTCCATCGACGGCAGCGGGCGGAAGCCGAAGCGCAGTTCGGCGGCCGGGGCGATCATGTTGGCCTTGATGCCGCCTTCCACGCGCCCGATGTTGAAGCGCAGCCCGGTCAGCCCGCCGAAACGGGCATGGGCCAGCGAATCCACATGGTCCAGCGCGCGGTTTCCCCAGCGCATGGCCTGGTGCAACGCGCTGGCGGCTGCATCCTGCTTGCCCGAGGCATGCCCGGCGCGGCCCGCGAAATGCATCAGCACCGAGCTGATGCCCCGGTGCGCCAGCACCGCTTCGCTCATGGTCGGTTCGGCCACCAGCACCGCTTCATACGGAATGCCACGGGCCAGGAACGCGGCGATGCAGCGCGGATCGTTGGCTTCTTCATCGCTGGAGAACAGGAACGCGGCATCGCCATCGCTGGCATTGGCCGCGGCCACCAGTGCGGCGGCCGCGCCCTTGATGTCGCACACGCCGAGCCCGATCACCCGGTCATCGGCGCGCCGCATCACGTGCGGGTCGGCGCTCCAATGCGGGGAATCGGGCACGGTGTCCAGGTGCACGTTGAACAGATAGCGCGGCGTACCGCGCACCGCATACAGGCTGACCGCGCCGTCGCCATGGTCGATCACCTCCACGTTGAACCCGGGCAGGTTCGCGCGCAGGTAATCGAAGATGCCACCGGTGGTGATCGCACGCGGCGGGTTGCGGGTGTCAAAAGACACCAGCGCCTGCAGGTGATGGAGCGTCTGTTCCAACATGCCCGGGCCTCAGCGGTTTACTTGCGCGTACAGGGTGCTGCTCATGCCGAACAGCTTGATGAAGCCTTCGGCTTCCTCCACGCCCCAGTCGGCCGACTGCGCATAGGTGGCGCCCTTGGTGTTGAGCAGGTGCGGCGACTTCACCGCCACCGCATCGACGCGGCCGCCACGGGTTTCCAGCACCACTTCGCCATTGACCTTGGCCTGCGAGGACTTCAGGAACGCTTCGATGTCGGTCTTGAGCGGGTCGTGGTAGAAGCCTTCGTACACCAGCTCCACCCACTTGCGCGCCACGTCCGGCTTGAAGCGGTTCTGCTGCTTGGTCAGCACGGCATCTTCCAGCGCGCGGTGCGCGGCCAGCAGCGAGACCAGGCCCGGGGCTTCGAACACGATGCGGCCCTTCAGGCCGATCACGGTGTCGCCGGTGTACACGCCACGGCCCACGCCATACGGCGCGAACAGCTTGTTGAGCTGGGCCAGGATCTGCTCGCCCGGCAGCGCCTTGCCGTTGAGTTCAACGGCTTCGCCTTCGACGAACTTCAGGGTGACGGTCAGCGCTTCTGCCGGCCATTCGCTGCGCGGTGCGCACCAGCCGCGGGCACCTTCGCCCGGGGCTTCCCAACGGTCGATCTCGCCGCCGGACATGGTCAGGCCCAGCAGGTTTTCGTTGATGGTGTAGGCCTGCTGCTTGGCGCGCACGCCGAAGCCGCGTTCTTCCAGGTACTTCTGCTCGTAGGCGCGGGTCTGGGTGTGTTCCTTCTGGATTTCACGGATCGGCGCGACGATCTGGTAATCGCCCAGCGCCTTCACGGCCAGGTCGAAGCGGACCTGGTCGTTGCCCATGCCGGTGCAGCCGTGGGCGATGATGTTGGTACCCAGTTCGGCGGCGCGCTTGAGCGCGGCATCGACGATCAGGTAGCGGTCCGACACCAGCAGCGGGTACTGGCCCTGGTAGCCTTCGCCGGCCCACACGAACGGCTTGACGAAGCCCTTCCAGATGGCCGGGCCACCGTCGACGGTAACGTGGCTGGTCACGCCCAGTTCGGCGGCACGCTTTTCGATGAAATCACGCTCTTCGTCATCCACGCCGCCGGTGTCGGCGAACACGGTGTGCACGTTGTAGCCGCGCTCCTGCAGGTAGGGCACGCAGAAGCTGGTGTCGAGTCCGCCGGAGAAGGCCAGGACGATGTCTTTCTTGCTCATGGGGGTCGGGTCCGAAGTGGGGTTTATAGGAAAAATGGGGTGAAACGCGCGATTACCGGCCGGCCAGCGCCGACATGATGGCCTTCTGCACGTGCAGGCGGTTTTCCGCTTCGTTGATGGCGATGCACTGCGCCGAATCCATCACGCCGTCGGTGGCCTTGACGTTGCGGCGCAGCGGCAGGCAATGGCTGAACACGCCGTTGTTGGTCAGGGCCATCTTGGCTTCGTCGACGATGAAGTGCTTGTACTGGTCGCGGATGGGCTTTTCCGGTTCCCAGTTGCCGAAGAACGGCAGCGCGCCCCAGCTCTTGGCGTACACCACGTCGGCGCCACTGTAGGCGCTGGCGATGTCGTGGCTGATCTTCAGCGAACCGCCGTTCTCGGCCACGTTCTGCTCGGCCCAGCCCATGTAGCGGTCATCGAGGATGTAATCGGCGGTCGGGCACAGCAGGGTCACGTCCATGCCCATGCGGGTGGCGATGGTCAGTGCCGAGTTGGCCACGGCGGTGTTGAGCGGCTTGGGGTGGTAGGTCCAGGTCAGCACGTACTTCTTGCCGCGCAGGTCCTGGGTGCCGAAGTGTTCCTGCAGCGCCATCACGTGGGCCAGTTCCTGGCACGGGTGGGTGATGGTTTCCATGTTGATCACCGGCACCGGCGAGTACTTCGCGAACGCCTTGAGCACGATGTCCTCACGGTCCTGCGCCCAGTCGATGAACTTCGGGAACGCGCGCACGCCGATCAGGTCGACATAGCGGCCCAGCACCTTGGCCACTTCGGCGATGTGCTCTTCGGTGTCGCCGTCCATCACCGTGCCGAGGTTGAACTCGATCGGCCATGCATCCTTGCCCGGCTGCAGCACGATCGCGTGCCCGCCCAGCTGGAAGGCGCCCAGTTCGAAGCTGGTGCGGGTGCGCATGGACGGGTTGAAGAACACCAGAGCAATCGATTTGCCCTTGAGCTCGTCGCCCAGCTTGTTGCGCTTGAACAACGCGGCCTGGGTCAGCAGGGCATCCAGCTCGGTACGGCTCCAATCCTGGGTGTTCAGGAAGTGCTTCAGGGACATCGATCGATCCTTTGAGGCGGGTTTCAATGGAAGAAAGGGTACAAATGCAACTTTTCAGATCGTAGAAACGAAAAAACCCAGCGCGGGGGCTGGGTTTTCCGAACAGACAGCACGAAGCTCCGGTTACCCAGCGAAAATGTGGGGTTCCGGTCGGCGGGCACGCGACGTCATGCCCGTAGCCATACGGGCGGCGCTGGTGTCGTGCTGGAAGTCGGTGAGTTTCATGGCCGCCCATCTTTGCATGTGATCGGGCACGGCGCAAGGCCTGAACCGACGGTTCAGGGATTTGCCGCGCTGCCCTGCTCCGCTCCCACCCACGGGGTGATGGAGACGCGGATCTTGAGCCGGTTGCCGGGGTCGTCGGGCAGGCGCGAGCGGTACTTGGTGCCCTTGTAGACGTAATCCACGTCATAGGCGATGGGCCGGCGGAACTCGCGGCCGACCGGGATGATGCGGCAATCGCGGGTCAGCAGCGGGCCGTTGTTGGCGGCCGGGGCTTCCACGACGGGGGCCATGTCTTCGGTGCTGCCGTCTTCACGCTTGAAGATGGAGCGGACCGAATCCATGAAACGGCCGAACCGGCCCTTCTCTTCCTGCGGCTCTTCGCCGGTGACGTTGACCGGGGCCAGGGTCCGGGTGGATACCGGTTCGCAATGTTCCTCGGTGCGGGTGGCGCGCAGGGTCTGGAACACCGGCTCCACGTTGAGCACCTGCGCGTAGTCGAACTTCACGTTCTCCACGATCACCACCCGGTTACGGACTTCGGCGTCCTGGGCGCACGCCATGAAAGCGGCGCTCCCCAGCAGGCAGGTCAGCGTCAGCAACGAAGCGGATTTCATTGGCAACAGGAAAGAGGACAAGGCGGATAGTGTAGGCAGTGCGTGGCACAAGGGGCTGAACATTACCCTTCCGCGACGCTTCTGCCCATACCGAACCGTGTCGTTTGCGAAATCAGGGGGCAACGGGCGGCGTGCCGGGGCCGGCGCTGGGGGCCGTTGTGATCTAAAATCGAAGGCTTGCCCCTACTCCGCCCGGCCCTACGCCCCCATGACCCTGCGCCTGCACAACAACCTGACACGCCAGCTCGAACCGTTCACCCCGCTCGATCCGACCTGTCCGACCCTGTATGTGTGCGGCCCCACGGTCTACAACTACGTCCATATCGGCAACGCCCGGGGCCCGGTGGTGTTCGGGGTGCTGGCCGACCTGCTGCGGCGCCGCTTCGGCGGGCTGCGCTACGCCCGCAACATCACCGACGTGGACGACAAGATCAACACGGCCGCGCGCGAGCAGGGGGTGCCGATTTCGGCCATCACCGACCGCTTCGCCGCTGCCTACCGTGAAGACATGGCCGCGCTGGGCGTGGTGCCGCCGGACATCGAGCCGGAAGCCACCGCGCACATCCCGCACATCATCACCATGATCGAGCAGCTGATCGCGGCCGGCCACGCCTACGCGGCCGAGGGCCACGTGCTGTTCTCGGTGCCCTCCTACGCCGACTACGGCAAGCTCTCGCGCCGCGACCCGGACGAGATGCTGGCCGGGGCGCGGGTGGACGTGGCCCCGTACAAGCGCGACCCGGGCGACTTCGTGCTGTGGAAGCCCTCCAGCGACGACCTGCCGGGCTGGGAATCACCCTGGGGCCGGGGCCGTCCGGGCTGGCACATCGAGTGCTCGGCGATGGCCGCCGCACACCTGGGCCCGACCATCGACATCCATGCCGGTGGCGTGGACCTGCAGTTCCCGCACCACGAAAACGAGATCGCGCAGAGCGAATGCGCCCACGGCGGGCAGACCTTCGCCCGGTTCTGGCTGCACAACGGCATGCTCAATTTCGGCGGTGCCAAGATGAGCAAGTCGATCGGCAACATCGAGCGGGTCCACGACCTGGTCCGCCAGCACGCCCCGGAGGCGCTGCGGCTGGCCCTGCTGTCGGCCCATTACCGGCAGCCGCTGGACTGGTCCGATGCGCTGATCGAGCAGTCGGTGCGTACCCTGGACCGCCTGTACGGCACCCTGCGCGACCTGGCCGACGTGGCCGCGAGCCCGGCCATCCCGGCCGAGATCGAGGCGGCGCTGGACGATGACCTGAACACCCCGCAGGCGCTGGCCGAGCTGGCCCGGCTGGGCGCGGAAGCGCGCCGCGCCGAACCGGCCGACAAGGCGGGCTGGAAATCGGCCCTGCTGGGCGCTGGGCAGGCGCTGGGGCTGCTGCAGCAGGACCCGGCTGCGTGGTTCGGCACCAGCGGCGGCGACGCCGATGATGACGCGCGCATCCAGGCGCTGATCGACGAGCGCGCGGCGGCCAAGCAGGCCCGCGATTTCGCCCGTTCCGATGCGATCCGTGACCAGCTGGCCGCAGCGGGCATCGTGCTGGAAGACACCGCGCAGGGCGTGCGCTGGTCACGCAGGCGTTGAAAGGCCGCCCGACCAACGGTCGGGCGCTACCGTCGGGTTGGCCCGACGTTCCGTAACAACTGTAGAGATGGCTGTGATCGATTCCCCGTTCCCGATTGAACCCACCGCTGCCGACGCGCAGGCCGCCATTGCCGAGGAATTCGCGTTCTTCGGCGACTGGTCCGAGCGTTACCAGTACCTGATCGACCTGGGCCGCAAGCTGCCGGTGTTCCCGGACGCATGGAAAACCGAGGAACACCGCCTGCTGGGCTGCCAGTCGATGGTGTGGATCGTGCCGGAGGGCAACGCCGATACGCTGCGCTTCCATGCGATCAGCGATTCGGCGATCGTCTCGGGCCTGATCTACCTGGCGCTGCGGGTGTATTCGGGGCGTTCGGCGGCCGAGATCCTGGCCACCGAGCCGACCTACATCCAGGACATCGGGCTGTCGCGGCACCTTTCGCCGACCCGCAGCAACGGGGTGGCGGCGATGCTGGCCTTCATCCGTGAGACCGCGCAGGCGCAGTCGGCGCCGTGAGTTCGCCGGCCCCTTCCGAAGCCGCCGAGAGCGCGCTGGGCCTGCTCACGCGGCCGGGTTTTTCGCTGCTGCTGGCGTACCGCATCCTGGCGATGCTGTCCTACCAGATCGTGGCGGTCACGGTGGGCTGGCACATCTACGAAGTCACCCGCAACCCGTTCTCGCTGGGACTGGTCGGGCTGGCCGAGGTGCTGCCGTTCTTCTGCGTGGCGCCGTTCGCCGGCTACCTGGTGGACCACCTGCCGCGCCGCCGGCTGGGCATGGTGGCGTGCAGCGGGCTGGTGCTGACGGCGGTGGTGCTGACGGCAGTGGCGGAGGGCTGGCTGCCGTTCCACGGGGTGTGGCCGATCTATGCGGCGGTGGCGATGACCGGCATGGTGCGGGCGTTCCTGTCGCCGATCTACAACGCGCTGTTCGCGCGTGTGCTGGAACGCCACCAGTTCGCGCGTAGCGCGGGGCTGGGGTCGGTGGTGTTCCAGGCGGGCATGGTGGTCGGCCCGGCACTGGGCGGGGCGCTGGTGGCCTGGGGCGGCAAGAGCCTGTCCTACGGGGTGGCGGTGGCGGCGGCGCTGGGCGCGCTGGGCTGCCTGGCCATGCTGCGGGTCTCCGAGCCGGTGCACACCGGGCCGGCGGCGCCGATCTTCAAGAGCATCGCCGAGGGCGGCCGCTTCGTGCTGGGCAACCGCATCATGGTCGGCGCGATGGCACTGGACATGTTTTCGGTGCTGCTGGGCGGGGTGGTGGCGATGCTGCCGGCGTTCCTGCACGAGATCCTGCACCACGGGCCGGAAGGGCTCGGCATCCTGCGCGCGGCACCGGCGCTGGGCTCGGTGTGCGTGGGCCTGTGGCTGGCGCGCCGGCCGCTGCAGCGCCATGCGGGGCGGGTGCTGCTGTTCGCGGTGGCCGGGTTCGGGTTGTGCGTGATCGGCTTCGGGCTGTCGCACAGCTTCTGGCTGTCGGCGGTGATCCTGCTGTTCTACGGGGCTTTCGACGGGGTGTCGGTGGTGATCCGTTCGACCATCCTGCAGCTGGCCACGCCGGAAGAAATGCGCGGGCGGGTGTCTTCGATCAACGGCATTTTCATCAGCTCGTCCAACGAGCTGGGCGCGTTCTACGCGGGCACGATGGCCAAGCTGCTGGGCCTGGTCCCGGCAGTGGTGCTGGGCGGGTTTGCGGTGTTGAGCGTTGCCGGGATCACCGCCTGGAAGAACCCGACCCTGCGCCGGTTGAATCTGCGCGATCTGCAGTAACCGCAAACGGCAACAAAAAACCCGGCCTTGGCCGGGTTTTTTGATTGGATCCATGACTTGGGATCAGTCGCCCTGCTGCTTCTGCAGGTGCTCCCAACGCTCCTGGGCATCGATGGTGCGTTCGGCGGTCAGGCGCGCTTCGAGGCGGTCCAAGCCGATTTCTTCGCCGGTGTCCACGCAGAAGCCGTAATCACCGTCTTCCAGGCGCTTGAGCGTGCTGTTGATCTTGCCGATCAGCTTGCGGTAGCGGTCGCGGGTACGCAGTTCCAGCGAGTTCTCGGTCTCGCGGGTGGCGCGCTCGGCTTCGTCGCCGATGTCACGCACTTCTTCCTGCAGGTTGGCGATGGTCTGCTTGGATTCCTCGACCAGTTCATTGCGCCAGTGCTGCAGGCGCTGGCGGAAATACTCCAGCTGCAGCGGGCTCATGTACTCCTCTTCCGCGCTCGGCTTGTAGCCGTCGGGCAGGATCGGACGACCGGTGGCTTCGTCAGTCTTGTACTCGACCACCTTGACCTTGGTGCGCGGGGCCGGGGCGGACGAACGCGCTGCCACGGCAACGGCGACCTTGCCAACCGGACGCGACACGGGCTTGGGGGCGGATTCGGATTTCACGGGAGTTTTTGCAGGCGATTTCGAAACGGGCACGGGATTCTTGTTTTGCGGGGCTTTTGGCGCGGGGGCTGCCGCCACCGGCTTCGGCGCGGGCGCCGGAGCTGGAGCAGGCTTGGCCGCGGCCTTGGCCGGGACAGACTTGGCCGGTGCCGGCGGTGCCGGCTTCGGTGCGGACTTCACTACGGGTGCTGCAACCGGCTTGGCAGCCGGCTTGGTTGCTGCCGGCTTGGTTGCCGGCTTGGCGGCCTTTGCCGGCTTGGCCGGTGCAGGCTTGGCAACCGCTTTTTTCGCCGGCGCGGTCTTGGCCGCCGGCGTTACGGATTTCTTGGCCACAGGCTTGCTGGCGGGCGCGGCTCTCTTCACCGGCGCCTGGGCAGCCTTCGGCTGCTGTGCAGCTTTGGCGACAGGCTTCTTGACCACGGCCTTCTTGGCCACCGGCTTGGTTGCCACCTTCTTCACCGGCGCTTTCACCGGCGCCTTGGCGACCACCTTCTTGGCGGGGGCTTTCTTGGCCGCCGCTTTCTTCACGGGTGCCGTCCTGGCCGCCGGTTGTTTGGATGCAGGCTTGCCCGCCGGCTTTGCGGCCGGTTTTTTGGCAACGGTCTTGGCCGCCAACTTCTTAGCAACAGGCTTGGCGGTTTTCTTGGCGGCCTGGACGGCCTTCTTTGCAGTTTTTTTAGCAGCCACGAAACGCTCTTCCTTGGTTTCCCCGGGGCCCGGGAAAGCGGGCCTTTATAGCCTACCCGACCAGCAGCAGCAACCACTCCGCCTACTCCGTTCAGTTGGAGAACACAGCGGTGTGTGGCCGTTCCCCCGCCGGGGCGGAACGACCTGCGCAGTTCGGAACCTGACCCGGCGATGGCGCCGGGGCGGCCCCGCCGCGCACCAGCGCGGACGGGTCCAACACCCCATCCTGCGACAAATGCGGCCTTCATGCCAACTGCTCTAAGATTGGGGGGTGATCTCCCACCTGCTCATTGCCCTGTTGCGCTTCTACAAGCGCTTCATCAGCCCCCTGCTTGGGCCGCGCTGCCGGTTCATGCCGAGCTGTTCTGAATACGCCATGCAAGCCATTGCCACGCATGGCCCCGCGCGTGGCAGCTGGCTGGCCGCGCGCCGGCTGGGGCGCTGCCACCCCTTCCATCCCGGTGGCGTGGACGAGGTGCCGCCGCGCACCGGCCACGCCGATTGCCGCTGCACAGGAAAACACTGAAATGCCCTCCACGCTCATCGTCAACGCCCGCATGGTCAACGAAGGCCGCATCTTCGACGGCGACCTGCGCATCGACAACGGCCGCATCGCGCAGATCGGTACCGGCCTGCAGCCGCAGGACGGCGACACGGTGGTCGATGCCGCCGGCCGCTGGCTGCTGCCCGGGATGATCGACGACCAGGTGCACTTCCGCGAACCCGGCTTGACCCACAAGGGCGACATCGCCACCGAATCGGCGGCCGCGGTGGCCGGTGGCCTGACCAGCTTCATGGACATGCCCAACACCAATCCGCCGACGCTCAACGCGGCGGCCCTGCAGGCCAAGTACGACAGTGCCGCCGGTCGCGCGCGCGCCAACTACGGCTTCTACATGGGCGCAAGCAACGACAACCTGGCCGACATCAAACTGGTGGATCCGAAAACCTCGCCCGGCATCAAGGTGTTCATGGGCGCCTCCACCGGCAACATGCTGGTGGACAACCCGGAAACGCTGGACGCGATCTTCAAGTACGCCCCGACGCCGATCATCACGCACTGCGAAGACACCCCGATAATCGACGCCAAGGCGAAGGAATACGCCGAAAAGTACGGCGATGCGCTGAGCGCCGAGCAGCACCCGGACATCCGCTCGCGCGAAGCCTGCCTGAAGTCGTCGGAGCTGGCGGTGGCGCTGGCGAAGAAGCACGGCACCCGCCTGCACGTGCTGCACATTTCCACCGCCGATGAGCTGAAGCTGTTCGAGAAGGGCCCGCTGATCCGTGCCGATGGCAGCCGCAAGCAGATCACCGCCGAAACCTGCATCCACTTCCTGCGCTTTGACCGCACCGATTACGCGCGGCTGGGCAACCTGATCAAGTGCAACCCGGCAATCAAGGAAGTGAGCGACCGCGAGGCGCTGACGCAGGCCGTGGCCGACAACGTGATCGACGTACTGGCCACCGACCACGCCCCGCACACCTGGGAAGAAAAGCAGAAGCCATATGCGCAGGCGCCGTCCGGCCTGCCGCTGGTGCAGTACGCGCTGGTGGCTGCGCTGGAGCTGGTGCACGAAGGCAAGCTGGAGATCACCCAGGTGGTGCAGAAGTTCGCGCACGCGCCGGCGCAGCTGTTCGATGTAAGCCAGCGCGGTTACCTGCGCGAAGGCTACTGGGCCGACCTGGTGCTGGTGGAAGACGTGCCGTTCACCGTGAAGCGCGAAGACGTGCTCTCCAAGTGCGCGTGGTCACCGTTTGAGGGCATGACCTTCCGTTCGCGCGTGGCCTCGACCTGGGTCAACGGCCAGCTGGCCTGGGATGGCACCCAGCTGGTGGGCGCGCCGAATGGCCAGCGCATGAGCTACGACCGCTGATGCGGGCAACCGTGTTGGGCCTGGGCCTGCTGGCCCTGGCCCCGGTGGCCGTGATCGGCCTGCTGCCCTCGCCCGCCCAGGCCCAGGCCGACGCGCGCGTGGTGTTCCCGGCCAGCGCGTCGCAGGGTGCGATGGTGATCGGCAAGGTGCCGGCCGGCAGCGTGGTGCAGTACGCCGGCCGCACACTGCGGGTGAGCGGTTACGGCAGCGTGGTGTTCGGGATCGGGCGCGATGAGAAAGGGCCGTTGCAGGTCCAGGTGCAGCGCCCCGATGGCGGCAGCGAAACGGTGAGCATCGCGGTGACCCCGCGTGACTGGCCGGTGGAGCGCGTCAACGGCGTGCCGCCCAAGACCGTGAACCCGCCGCCGGCGATCGCCGAGCGGATCAAGCGCGAGCAGGCGCAGGTGACCGCGGCGCGGGCGCGCGATGACAACCGCGCCGATTTCGCCCAGGCCTTCATCTGGCCGGTGCAGGGCCGCATCAACGGCCGCTTCGGCAATGCGCGGGTGTACAACGGGCAGCCCGGTTCCGGGCATTCGGGAATGGATATCGCGGTGCCGACCGGCACCCCGGTGAAGGCGCCGGCCGCTGGCGTGGTGACGTTTGCCGGACCGGATCTGTACCTCACCGGCGGCACGTTGCTGCTGGATCACGGGTTCGGGATCAGCTCGAACTTCCTGCACCTGTCGCGGATCGACGTAAAGGTCGGCGACCGCGTCGAGCAGGGCCAGGTGATTGCCGCAGTCGGCGCGACCGGCCGTGCGACCGGTCCGCACCTGCATTGGGGCATGAACTGGTTCGATACGCGGATCGACCCGCTGCTGGTGCTGGAACGCGGGAAGTAACCTGAAACGCGGGAGTGACCGGCTGATGGCCGGTGACCTGATGATGCGAGACGGAGCGGCAGGGTCGGTCGACAGACGACCGCCGACAGCGAAGCAACATCCGGTAACGCATGACCTGAAACGAAGGCGCCTCTCCGGCAAAGGTCATGCGTCCCAGCGCCGATCATCATGGTCGGCAGTCGTTTGGGAACCGACTCTACCGACGGCGCGTCACGCCCCGCGCCGCCCGCCGACGGCACGTCACCCGCGCGCGGCCCACCAGGTGCGCAGCAGCGTGCGCACCGGGGTGGCCTTGAGCTCGCGCCCTTGTGACCACGCCTGCTGGCGCGCGCGCGCCAGCGAGGCGTACAGGCGGCGCGGGCGCGGGCCCGCCACGCGGGCCGGCCACTGCCGCACCAGCTGCTGCGCCCAGCGCTGCGTGGCATCGCCATCGGCCTGCGCCAGCAACGAACGCGGCACGGCTGCCACACCCGCTTCGTGCAGGCGCTGGGCCAGGGTCTGCAGTACCACCGGGGTGGCCACGTCGCCGCGCGCCGGGATAGCGAACATCACCGCTTCCACTGCGGCCACGGCGGCGCCGTAGGCCTGCAGGGCGCGCTGCGCGTGCGCCGGGTCCACGGGAACCGCGCGTGCTTCGATCAGGTCCGGCAGGGCCTGCGCCAGTTCGGCCCACGGTGCGCGCACGGGCTCCAGCACGCGGCCCAGCGGATGGCGCGAACGCTGCCCGGCCCAGCTGCGCAGCTCCTCGCCCCACCACGCCAGCTTGGCGTCCGCCGGCATCGGGTCGCCGGCGATGTTGAGGATGTCGTCGAACTCCTGCAGCAGCGCGAACCACGCCACCACCAGGGTGCGCTGGGATTCGGCGATGAACGGTTCGGCCACCTGCCATTCCGGCCAGCGGGTCCGCCATTTGTCGAGGAAGCTGTCGAGGGCGGTGGAGGTGGTCATCAGGGGATTCCTTGGGGAGCGCGTATCGACCAACGGTCGATACCTACCAATGTTGTTCGACGCGCGGTTTGAGCGGCGTCAGGGTGATGCCCGGCGACCCGTGGGCCGGCCAACGGCCGGCGCTACCGGCGGGCGGCTGGCCAGGCGTCGGCGTGCTGCAGCGCTTCCGGCTGCTCGATCATGACTTCGGCGCCCCAGGACATCGGGTCGTCGGCGTCCAGACGGTAGCCCCACAGGGCGGCGACCGAGGCCATGCCGGCGGCGTTGGCGGCGACGATGTCGCGCTCGTCATCGCCGACGTAGATGCAGGTGCCCGGATCGATGCCCATCCGCTCGGCGGCGGCCAGCAGCGGCAGCGGGTGCGGCTTGCGCTGGGCCAGCGTGTCGCCGCCGATCAGCACCGCGCAGCGGGTTTCCCAGCCCAGCTGCGGCAGGATCAGCCGCGCCAGGTATTCGGGCTTGTTGGTGACGATGCCCCAAGCACAGCCTGCGGCCTCCAGCGCGTCGAGCATGCCGGCCACGCCATCGAACAGCACCGCGTGCTGGCCGATCAGCGCTTCGTAGCGATCGAGGAACTTGGGCACCAGCGCATCACGTGCCTCCTGCCCCAGTTCGGGAAACGCCACGGCCACCATCGCTCGCGACCCCTTGGACACCACCGGGCGCAACGCCTCCAGCGTGATCGGGGCGCGTTCGCGTTCGGCCAGCATCGCGTTGGCGGTGGCCAGCATGTCCGGCGCACTGTCGAGCAGCGTGCCGTCCAGGTCGAACAGCACCGCCTGCGGAAAACCGGACTCAGCCACGGCCGTCAGCGTCGGGCTTGACCGCGTGGGCCAGGTAGTTGATGTCGGTGCGCGAGCTCAACCGCGCGCGGTTGCGCCACGGCTCGTAGGCCATGCCGCTGACATCGCGCAGGTTGAAATTCGCTTCGCGCAGCCACTTGCCCAGCTCGGCCGGCTTGATGAAATCCTGGTAATGATGCGTGCCCTTGGGCAGCAGGCGCGCGATGTATTCGGCCCCGACGATGGCCACGGCGAACGCAGCCGGGGTGCGGTTGACGGTCGACAGGAACAGCTGGCCGCCCGGCTTGAGCAGGCGGTGGCAGGCGGCGATGATCGCGCCCGGGTCCGGCACGTGTTCCAGCATTTCCATGCAGGTGACCACGTCGAAGCTGCCCGGCTGTTCGGCGGCGAGGTCTTCGGCGGCCTGCACGCGGTAGTCCACCGTGACGCCCGACTCCAGCCCGTGCAGGCGGGCGACCTTGACCAGCTCCGGGGCCAGGTCGATGGCGGTCACGTCCGCGCCGGCCTGGGCCAGCGCTTCGCTGAGCAGGCCGCCGCCGCAGCCGATGTCGAGCACGCGCGCACCGCGCAGCGTGACCCGGTCCGCAACGTACTTCAGGCGCACCGGGTTCAGCGCGTGCAACGGCTTCTGCGGACCGTCAGCGTCCCACCAGCGGTTGGCGAGCGCGGCGAACTTGTCCAGTTCGGCCTGGTCGAAATTGGTGGAAGCGGGGGGGGCGTTCATGGCTGTCCTTTTCGCGCCTCAGGCGCGTGCATATCAATGACGAGCGTGACGAATGCGCTCGCGCCACTGGCGGGCGTTGGCGACGATGGCGGCGGTGTCCATGCCGACCAGCTCGCGCTGGACCAGCTTGGGCTGCCCGGCAATCCAGACATCGCTGACCTGGTGGCGGCCGGCGGCATACACCAGCTGCGAAAGCACGTGGTGCAGCGGCTGTGTTTCCAGCGCCGACAGGTCCACGCAGACCAGGTCGGCCTGCTTGCCCACTTCGATCGAGCCGATGCGGTCGCCGAAGCCCAGCGCGCGTGCGCCGCCCAGGGTGGCCGCACGCAGCGTGGTGGCCGCGTCCAGCGCGGTGGCATCGTTGGCCACGGCCTTGGCCAGGATCGCCGCGGTGCGGTTTTCGCTGAACATGTCCAGGTCGTTGTTGCTGGCGCAGCCATCGGTGCCGATCGCCAGGTTGACCCCGGCGCGCTGCAGGGCGCAGGCCGGGCAGAACCCGGAGGCCAGCTTGAGGTTGGATTCGGGGCAATGCACCACGCTCACGCCGCGTTCGGCGCAGAGGTGGATTTCCGCTTCGGTCAGCTGAGTCATGTGCACCGCGATCAGGCGGTCGTTGACCAGCCCCAGGCGGTCCAGCCGCGCCAGCGGGCGCTGGCCGTGCAGCTTGAGCGAATCGCTGATTTCCTGGGCGGTTTCATGCGTGTGCAGGTGCACCTGCATGTCCAGCTGGTCGGACAGCATGCGCACGCGTTCGAAGTTGGCGTCGTTGACGGTGTACGGCGCGTGCGGGGCGAACGACGTGCCGATCAGCGGGTCGTTGCGCCACTGGTCGTGCAGCTCGCCGGCCTTGGCGAAGTACTCGTCGTCGGTCTTGGCCCAGGCGGTGGGGAAATCGATGATCACCGCGCCGACCAGCGCACGGAAGCCGTGCTGCTTGTAGACCGCCGCCTGGACGTCGGCGAAGAAGTAGTTTTCGTTGGCGCAGGTGGTGCCACCGCGCAGCATTTCAGCGATGGCCAGGGTGGTGCCATCGGCGACAAATTCCGGGCCGATCACCGCCGCTTCCACCGGCCAGATGTGCTGCTGCAGCCACACCATCAGCGGCAGGTCGTCGGCGACGCCGCGCAGCAGCGTCATCGGGTTGTGCGTGTGGGCGTTGACCAGGCCCGGCATCAGCGCTGCATCGGGGCGCGAGACCACCTGGCGGGCACTGAAGCGCGCGCGCGCTTCGGCGCGCGGCAGGATCGCCACGATTTCGCTGCCGCGCACGGCCACGGCATGGTCTTCCAGCACCACCGCATGCGGTTCGATCGGGACCACGTAACCGGCTTCGATCAACAGGTCACAGGGTTCGGGAATGCGGGTGGCGTCGGTCATGCGGTCTCGCTGAGGCAAAGGTAATGCATCGAATCGGAACGGTGCGCCTGCGGCGTACCGCTGGCGCTCCGGAACGAACGGGCGGGATATCGGCGGCGTATCCCCGGTAGAGCCGACTGTTAGTCGGCTGCCGTTCGCGACGCGCGTTCGGACCCCGCCTGAAGCAGCCGACTAACAGTCGGCTCTACCGTAACTCGACGTTGTCGAATTACTTGCCGGCGCGTGCGGAGTATTCGCCCGAGCGGGTGTCGACCTTGATGATTTCATCCTGGTTGACGAACAGCGGCACGCGGACCACGGCGCCGGTTTCCAGGGTGGCCGGCTTGCCGCCACCGCCGGAGGTGTCGCCACGGACGCCCGGATCGGTTTCGGTGATCTTCAGTTCGACGAAGTTCGGCGGCTGCACGAAGATCGGCTCACCGTTCCACAGGGTCACGATGCAGGACTCTTCGCCCTTCAGCCACTTCTCGGCGCCGCCCATGCCCGACTTGGTCGCCTGGACCTGCTCGAAGGATTCCGGGTCCATGAAGTGCCAGTACTCGCCATCGCTGTACATGAAGTTCATGTTGGTATCCACGACGTCGGCCTTCTCCACGTCGTCGGTGGCCTTCATGGTCATTTCGACCACGCGGCCGGACTTGATGAAGCGGTACTTCATGCGGGTGAAGGCCTGGCCCTTGCCCGGCTTGACGTACTCGGTCTCGGTGATGACCGCCGGTTCATTGTTGACCAGGATCTTCATCCCGTTCTTGACGTCGTTCATGCCAACAGTGGCCATGCTGAAACTCCTGAATGGGCAAACGCCGCGCAGGCGCGGCGAGCCGGATAGAATGGAAAGGCTTTCCCTATGATAACCGCAGGCCCCCATTCCATGCAGCTCTCCGCCACGCCCCTGCCCACCCCCGTCCGCTGGCAGCAGCTGTGGCGCGAGGCGGTCCGCGACCCGCGGACCCTGCTGGAACAGCTGGGGCTGGATCCGGACGCGCTGCCGGTATCGGCCGAGGCGGCCGGGCAGTTCGCGCTGCGGGTGCCGCAAGGCTTCATCGCCCGCATGCGCCAGGGCGACCGCCATGACCCGCTGCTGCGCCAGGTACTGCCGGTGACCGACGAGCTGCAGCACGCGCCGGGCTTCACCCTGGATGCGGTCGGCGATGGGCTGGCCCGCAAGGCCACCGGGGTGATCCAGAAGTACCAGGGCCGTGCCCTGCTGGTGACCACCGGCAGCTGCGCGATCAATTGCCGTTACTGCTTCCGCCGGCATTTCGATTACGGCACCGAGAACGCGGCCCGCGAGGGCTGGCGCGAGGCGGTGGACGCAATCGCGCAGGACCCGGGCATTGACGAGGTGATCCTGTCCGGCGGCGATCCGCTGTCGCTGGCCACCCACAAGCTGGTGGAGCTGACCCAGGCGCTGAAGCAGATTCCGCACCTGCGCCGCCTGCGCATCCACAGCCGCCTGCCGGTGGTGCTGCCCGAGCGGGTGGACGAGGAGCTGGTGCAGTGGATCGCCGCCCTGCCCTGGCCGGTGGCGTTCGTGATCCACGCCAACCACGCCAATGAATTCGATGCATCGGTGGATGCGGCCATGGCGCGCCTGCGCGGCGCCGGCGCTACCCTGCTCAACCAGGCAGTGCTGCTGCGCGGGGTGAACGATTCGCTGCAGGCGCTGCAGGACCTGAGCGAGCGCAGTTTTGCTGCAGGCGTGCTGCCGTATTACCTGTACCAGGTGGACCGGGTACAGGGCGTGGCGCATTTCGAGGTGGACGATGCAACGGCCAAATCGCTGCACGCGCAGCTGACGGCGCGGTTGTCCGGGTACCTGGTACCGAAGCTGGTGCGGGAAATTTCCGGCGATTCCAGCAAGCGCCCGGTGTAGGGCGCAAGCGCCCTACACCGCGCTTGCGGTAGAGCCGACTGTTAGTCGGCTTCCGCTTTGCCGCCCTACCGCCCGGATTCGATCATTTCCACGACATCGGTGGCCGTGATCGGCACGCTCAGCCAATAGCCCTGCGCCAGGTCGCAACCGCGCTGGCTCAGCAGGTCGAACTGCACTTCCTGTTCGATGCCTTCGGCCACCACGGTGATGCCCAGCGCGTGGGCCATGGCGATGATCGCCGTGGTCAGGGCCAGGTCGTCCGGGTCGCGCTGCATGTCGGCGACGAAGCTCTTGTCGATCTTGACCCCGTCCACCGGCACCTGGCGCAGGTGGCTCAGCCCCGAGAAGCCGGTGCCGAAATCGTCCAGCCAGACCTTCACGCCGGTGCGGTGCAGCTTGTCCAGCAGGGCCGCGGCCAGCATCTCATCGCCGATCACCGCCGTTTCGGTCAGCTCCAGGTGCAGGCGCGAGGCCGGCAGGCCGGTGTCACGCAGGCAGTCGGCCACCAGCTGGGGCAGCTCGCCGCCGCGCAGCTGGCGCGGAGATACGTTGACCGAGACGAACATGCCTTCGCCATCGGACGAATGCGGCCACTGCACCGCTTCCATGCAGGCCGCGCGCAGCACCTTCGGGCCGATCACTTCGATCAGGCCACTCTGTTCGGCCACTTCGATGAACACCGAGGGCGGAATGGTGCCCAGGGTCGGGTGCTGCCAGCGCAGCAGCACTTCGACCCCGACCATGCGGCGGTCGCGGGTACGGAAGATGGGCTGGTAGACCAGGCGCAGCTCGCCGCGCTCCCAGGCGCCGCGCAGTTCCTGCTCCATGTGCACGCGGCGTTCCACCGCATGGTCCATGGCCCGACTGTAATAGCGGTAGCAGTTCTTGCCGGCGACCTTGGCCTGGTACATGGCGATGTCGCCATTCTTGAGCAGGGTGGTCGCATCGGCGGCATCGTCGGGGAACAGGGTCACGCCGATGGAGGTGCCGAGGAACAGCTCGCGGCCCTGCACCACCAGCGGCTTGCTCAGTTCGCGGACCAGCAGTTCAGCCAGCTGGCGCGCGCTCGCCGCCACGTCGCCATCGCCGATCAGGATCACGAACTCGTCGCCGCCAAAGCGGGCCAGCAGCGCTTCGTCGCCCCCGGCCTGGGCCACGGCCGCACTGATGCGCTGGGCGAACTGCAGCAGCGCTTCATCGCCGGCCTCGTGGCCGAGGGTGTCGTTGACGCGCTTGAAGTCGTCCATGTCGGCGAACAACAGGCCCAAGCGGTGGTTGGACGCGCGCGCGGCCATCAGCCGGTGGTCCAGCGCCTCGCGGAACGCCAGCCGGTTGGTCAGCCCGGTCAGGGCATCGGTATAGGCCATGTGGCGCACTTCGCGATCGTGCCGCGCAATGGCCTCGCTCATCCGGCCGAACGCACGCACCAGCTCGCCCACTTCGTCCTGGCGGTTGCTGTTGCTCAGCTGCGGCCGGTAGTCACCCGCCTCGATCTGGCGCGCGGCGGCGGCCAACCCGCGGATCGGGCCGACCAGGGTGCGCTGCACATACACGATGACCCCCGCGCCGATGGCCAGCAGCAGGCCCAGCATCAGCAGCAGCCAGCCCAGGTGGCGCTTGCCCACCTGCTGCAGGCGCTCGCCCAGGGTCAGGTTGGCCCGCTGCTCCATGGCCTGCACGTCATCCAGCGCCATGCCGACGCGGACGCCGCCAATGCGCTGGTTGCCGATCATGATCGGCATGGCGTTGTCGAGCACTTTGGGCGATTGCTGCACCACCAGCTTGCGCGCGCCCACTGCCCCAGCGGCCAGCGGATCTTCCATGGGCCGGCCGAAATCGACCACTTCGGTCGAACCGTCGTGGATCAGCTTGCCGTCCTCGTCGAACACCAGCACGTAGCGCACCACCTGTTGCCGCGAGGTATTGCGCACCAGCGCACCTACCTGGGCCAGGTCGTTGTAGTACAGCGGGTTGGCCAGCGCGTCGGACAGCTCGCGCGCCAGGGCCTCGCCCCGGCTGCGCACGCTGCGGTCGAACAGTTCGTGGATGACGCTGCCGCTGAGGTGCTTGACCTCCTCCTGCATCGCCGCCTGGCGCCCCAGCACCACGGCCACGATCGCCACCACCACCACCATCGCCCCGCCCATCGCCAACACGAAACGGGACTGCATTCCGGAACCCAACGGCCTCATTCCACTTCCATCCGCACGCGTGTAAGACCCTGTTTCAATTCATCCAAACGGTGCTGCATCTGCGCATCGACCCGATGGAACCCGGACGTACCAAAAAACTTCTCGAGCGCATCCTGCGCCTGCGGATCCGAGGCGGCATCCAGCAGTACCTGCTGCAACCTGTCACGCACTTTCGGGTCCAGCCCCGCGCGCACCACTTCCACCGCACGCGGGTACGGCTCGGTGCGATGGATGGCACGGAAGTCGCGGCGGAACGCGGCCGGAATCCGGTGCTGATCGGCCCAATCCACGCTGCTGACCGCGCCGGCATCGACCATGCCCTTGTGCACGAAGGTGGCGATGTTGGCCTCCGACCGCGCGAACACATAGCCCACCGTATCGGGCGCGGCCGCGTCGCGCGCGGACAACAGGATCTCCGGGGTCAGGCCGTTCTGCAACAGGGTCATCACCGGCACCAGGTAGGCGCTGGTGGAGGCCACGTTCTGCAGGGCCAGGGTGTGGCCCTTGAGGTCGGCCAGCGAGGTGATGGGGCTGTCGCGGCGCACGAAAAACACGGTCTGGTAGTCGCGCACGCCGCTGCGTTCGGTCAGCAGCAGCGGCTGGGCGCCGCTGCGCAGGCCCAGGTTGACGGCGGTGCCGGAGGTTTCGGTGACCCAGTCGACCCGGCCACGGCGCAGGTAGCTGGCCATCTGCTGCGCATCGGGCGCCATCAGGATGCGGCCTTCGGTGATGCCGACATCGCGCATGCGTGGAACAACATAGTCGAGCAGGGGTTGCAGTTGCGCATAGTGTGACTTGGGGTTGTCGCTGATCCGACCCAGCACCAGGACATGGCCCGGTTCGGCGTGGCCTGGACGGGTGTCATCAGGGGGGGCCGCTGCGGTGCCAGCCGTCATGACGCTGGCCAGACACAGCACCCCTCCCTGCAGCAGCCATCGCAGTACCGGCAATCCCATCCGCTCCCCCCAAGGAATCGAGACAGCCTACCCGAAAAAGTGAGACGTGCGTCGGGTCAATCGGGTTTAGCGTTCGCCAGGCGTGCCATCCGCTGGGCGTCGGCCAGAATGCCGCGCAGCAGCCGCACTTCCTGTTCGCTCAGTTCGGTGCGCAGGAACAGCCGGCGCAGTTTGCGCATGGCCGAATCCGGGGCGCGGCCCTTGTGGAAGTCGATCTCGTCCAGGGTCTGGCCGAGCTGGCCGAACAGGCCTTCGACCTGGGCGTGGCTGGCCGGCTGTTCACGATGTTCAGGATCGGCCGGCGCGGCCGCTTCCACTCCACCCAGGCTGGCCATGCGCAGCTCGTAGGCCAGCACCTGCACGGCGGCGGCGAGGTTCAGCGAGCTGAACTCCGGGTTGGAAGGAATGTGCACGGCCAGGTGGCACAGCTGCAGCTCTTCATTGGTCAGGCCGGTACGCTCGCGACCGAATACGAAGGCGACCTCGCCATCGATCTCGGCCGCCTTGGCCAGGGCGCGCTGGGCGGCCACGCCGGGCAGCAGTTCTTCGAGTTGGACGCGGCGGGCGCGGGCGGTACAGCCCAGCACCAGCCGGCAGTCGGCCACGGCTTCGGCCAGGGTGGCCACGACCGGGGCGTCGCCCAGCACGTCCTCGGCGCCGGCCGAGCGGCGGAAGGCTTCCTCATCCAGCGGCTTTTCGGGGGCGACCAGCACCAGCCGGCCCAGTCCCATGGTCTTCATGGCACGCGCGGCGGCGCCCATGTTGCCGGGGTGCTGGGTGCCCACGAGGACGAAACGGATACGGGAGGAAGCAGATTCAGTGGACATGAACAGGCCAAACGCGAGCAGGACAGTCACAAATGGTAAACTGTGTGACCGGCCTCTGCGCCGGGACCGCTCTTTTCCCCCGCCAGTACCCCCTACTCTGCCTTTCCGGGAGCTTTTCGCCATGCAGAAACCCGCCGTCACCGTCATGGTCAAGGCCGCCCGCCTCGCCGGCAACGTCCTGTTGCGCAACATCAACAAGCTGGAGGCGTTGAACGTCGTGCAGAAGGGGCGCATGGACTATGCCAGTGAAGTCGATGCGGATGCGGAAAAGGTGATCGTCAAGGAACTCAAGCGCGCCTATCCCGAGTACGGGATCATGGGCGAGGAAGGCGGCGTGCAGGCCGTCAACCGCTACATGTGGGTCATCGACCCGCTCGACGGCACCAGCAACTACCTCCGCGGCTTCCCGCACTACTGCGTCTCCATTGCCCTGGTCGAAAACGGCGAGCCGATCGACGCGGTGATCTTCGATCCGCTCCGCAATGAACTGTTCACCGCCAGCCGTGGCGCCGGTGCGGTGCTGAACGACCGCCGCATCCGCGTGGCCGACCGCAAGGACCTGGCGGGCGCGATGATCCACACCGGCTTCGCCCCGCGCGAGCGCAACCGCACCAGCGCCCAGCTGAAGGCGGTGGACGCGCTGCTGGTCCACGCCGAAGACGTGCGCCGCACCGGTTCGGCCGCGCTGGACCTGGCCTACGTGGCCTGCGGCCGCGCCGACGCCTACTTCGAAGCAGGCGTGAAAGCCTGGGACATCGCCGCCGGCGTACTGCTGGTCCGCGAGGCCGGCGGCCGCGTCTGCGACTTCAAGGGCGCAACCCCGGGCCGCATGGACAGCCGTGGCCCGGAAACCCAGCAGATCGTGGCCGGCAACGTGAAGAACACCGACATCCTGCAGAAGGTGCTGGTCAACACGGGCTACGCGGCCGAGTTCGACGCGAAGTTCTGATCTGGTTGATGTGCGATTCAAGCGACGGCGCCTGCGGGCGCCGTTTTTTTTGTTTGGGTCCGCGCTTAGAGCGTTGGCTGTTCGGTTGTTCCTGCGCGGGGCGAGGACGGGGATGCCCTGGCCGGACACGCGTGAACCCATCCATGGGGCTTATCGCAGCATCCATGCTGCTCAAAGTCCGGCCAGGGCATCCCCGCCCTCGCCCCCTCAGTTCTCTGCGACGACCGGACACAAGATCAAAAGCGTCGCGCGAGCCGCCGCATTCTCGGCTGCTCAGCCACGCATGGCGTGGCTCTACGAAGTAACAGGTTGCTCCACAGATCGCCACTTGCCGTTGACTTCGTCACCGCCGGCGCGATCTGTCTGGGGGCGCGGGGTGGGAGGGGGTAGCGGGGCTTTGAGCAGCATGGATGCTGCGATAAGCCCCATGGATGGGTTCACGCGTGCCCCGCTACCCCCTCCCACCCCGCGCCCCCGCGCGCAGAGAATGAAAACGCTAGTGCTTCCCAGCGCGGCAAGCCCAGCAGGCGAAGGCTTTTTGCATTGCGCACCGACCAACGGTCGGTACCTACCCATGCCGCAAAAAGAAAACGCCCGACCAACAGGCCGGGCGCTTCTTTCAAACCAACCACCAGCGCATCACGCCACGGTGTTGCTCGCGGCCTTCAGCGCGGCAATGCGCTCTTCCAGCGGCGGGTGGCTCAGGAACAGCTTCTTGGCGGTGGCGCCGGCGATGCCGAACGCGGCGATCTGGGTCGGCAGGGTGCTCTGGCCGTGATTGAGCTTCAGGCGCTCCAGTGCGGCGATCATCTTCTGGCGGCCGGCCAGGTGCGCACCGCCGGCGTCGGCGCGGAACTCGCGATGGCGCGAGAACCACATGGCGATCATGGTCGCGAACAGGCCGAACACCATTTCCAGCACGAACACGATGATGAAGTAGGCGAAGCCGCGGCCGCCGCCTTCGCGGTTGCCCGACAGCGCACTGTCGATGATGCCGCCGACCACGCGTGCCAGCACGATCACGAACGTGTTGAGCACGCCCTGCAGCAGCGCCATGGTGATCATGTCACCGTTGGCCACGTGCGCGATTTCATGGCCCAGTACCGCCTCGGCCTCGTCCTCGCTCATGTTCTGCAGCAGGCCCGTGGAGACCGCCACCAGCGCGTTGTTGCGGTTGGCACCGGTTGCGAACGCATTGATTTCCGGGCCGTCATAGACCGCCACTTCCGGCATGCCGATACCGGCTTCGCGCGCCTGGCGCTCCACCGTGGCCAGCAGCCAGCGCTCGGTCTGGTTGCGCGGCTCGGTGATCACTACCGCGCCAGTGGAACGCTTGGCCATCCACTTCGACAGCAGCAGCGAGATCAGCGACCCGCCAAAACCGAAGATGGCCGCAACCACCAGCAGGCCGCTCATGCTTGCCGGATCGATACCGGCCAGGCGCATTACGAAGCCTGCCAGGATCAACACGGCGAAGTTGGTCGCGAGGAACAGGGCAATACGACTGAACATGGGAAAAGGACGCTTTCAGGTGGGTGTTGGTGCAAATCTGCGGGGACTTCATGTTGAATTCAAGTCGCAACCTGACCGACGATTCATAGTTCATGTCCATGACTGCCTACCGCGGGCGCTTCGCCCCCTCGCCCACCGGCCCCCTCCACGCCGGCTCGCTGCTCGCCGCCTTCGGCAGCTGGCTGCTGGCCCGGCACGCCCGTGGCCAGTGGCTGGTCCGGGTCGAAGACGTCGACCCGCCCCGCACCGTGCCTGGCGCCATCGACCAGCAACTGGCCGCCCTGGCCGCCTTCGGCCTGGGCAGCGATGACGCCATCGTCCACCAGAGCCAGCGCGACGCCCTCTACCAGGCCGCGCTGGACCGCCTGCTGGCCGAGGACAAGGCCTTTGCCTGCCACTGCAGCCGTACCGAACTGGCCGACCAGCAGGGTATTCATCATTACTGCGTGGCACGTACTGAACGCGCCCGACCGGCCATCCGCCTGCGCGTGCCGCCGGGCAGCGTGGTCGCGTTCGACGACGGCCTGCGCGGCCGGATCCGCCAGGACGTGCATGCCGAAGTCGGCGATTTCGTACTGCGCCGGGCGGACGGCTACTGGGCCTACCAGCTGGCCGTGGTGGTCGACGACGGCGACCAGGCCATCACCGACGTGGTACGCGGGGCTGACCTGCTCGATTCCACGCCGCGCCAGATCCTGCTGCAGCAGGCGCTGGGGCTGCCCACCCCGCGCTACCTGCACCTGCCGCTGCTGCTGGAGCCGGACGGGCTCAAACTGTCCAAATCCGCCGCCGCGCGCCCGGTCGATGCCCATCGTCCCCTGCCCGCCCTGCAGCAGGCCTGGGCGCAGCTTGGCCAGGATCCCGCACGCCTGCAGGGCTGCCGCAGCGTTACCGAGCTCCTTGAACGGGCCGTTGCCGGCTTCGACCCGGCGCGATTGCCACCGGGTGACATCCGCCTTGACGCCGACGCCTGCTGAGCCGCCCATTTTCCGCCGCGATGTTGCAGAATCGCTGTCCCCCCCCTGTTGGCCCCGGAGTAGCTGCTCATGACATCTCGCGTCGCACTGGTCACCGGTGGTACCGGCGGTATCGGTTCCGCCATCTGCCAACGTCTGGCCGACCAGGGCCATCGGGTTGCCACCAACTACCGTGACGAAGCCAAGGCCCTGGCCTGGCGCGAGAAGATGCTGGCGCGCGGCTGCGACGTGGCGATCTTCCCCGGCGACGTCTCCGATCCGGATACCGCCGAACAGATGGTGCACGCGGTGGAAGCCGCACTGGGCCCGGTCGAGATCCTGGTCAACAACGCCGGCATCACCCGCGACACCACCTTCCACCGCATGCGCGCCGACCAGTGGCACGACGTGATCAACACCAACCTCAATTCGGTGTTCAACGTCACCCGCCCGGTCATTGAAGGCATGCGCCGCCGCGGCTGGGGCCGGGTGATCCAGATCAGCTCGATCAACGGCCTGAAGGGCCAGTACGGCCAGGCCAACTACGCCGCCGCCAAGGCCGGCATGCACGGCTTCACCATCTCGCTGGCGCGCGAAAATGCCGGCTTCGGCATCACCGTCAACACCATCTCGCCCGGCTACGTCGCCACCGACATGGTGATGGCCGTGCCCGACGAAGTACGCGCCAAGATCATCGCCGACATCCCCACCGGCCGCCTCGGCAAGCCCGAGGAAATCGCCTACGCCGTCGCCTTCCTGGTCGCCGAAGAAGCCGCCTGGATCACCGGCTCCAACCTCGACATCAACGGCGGCCACCACATGGGCTGGTAACGCTTACACCGTTACCCACCACAGGTTCCCAAGGCCCCCAACCGCCGGCGCCACCGCCATATCGGCATACCTGCGAAAAAAATGCTGCACTTCACCCGCCCGCCCACCGCAGGAGGAGCCCCCTGCTTGTTGAAGGGGGCGCGCCGAAGGCGCGGGGTTAAGGCGGCATGCCGCAGAGGCCCACGTTTTGCGCAGCAAAACGTGGGCAAGCGCAGCAGGCGTTGCGAATACCCCGGAATGCTGCACCCATGCTGCGCAGCATGAAGAACGCCACCAAATGACCAAAGGAGGTTGCAACGCCTGCTGCGCTGCGCCATGCTTCGCCCTTACGCTGACGAGTGATTGCTTCATGGCTGCGAACCGCATCATCAAGAAGTATCCCAACCGCCGTCTCTACGACACCGAGATTTCCAGTTACATCACCATCGAGGACGTGCGCCAGCTGATCCTGGACGGCGAGGACTTCGAAGTCCGCGACGCCAAGAGCGGCGACGACCTGACCCGTTCAGTGTTGCTGCAGATCATCGCCGACCAGGAACAGGACGGTGAGCCCATGCTCTCCACCCAGCTGCTCAGCCAGCTGATCCGGTTCTATGGCGATTCGCTGCAGGGCTTCATGGGCAACTACCTGGAGCGCAGCATGCAGGTCTTCCTGGACCAGCAGCAGCAGTTCCGTCAGCAGATGGGCAACCTGCTCGGCCAGACCCCGTGGGCGATGATGAACCAGCTCACCGAACGCAACCTGGAGCTTTGGCAGGACTTCCAGCGCAACATGGGCGGCGGCTTCGGCCCGCGTCCGCCGGGTACCCAGACCGGCACCGGTACGGGCACCGGCAAGCCCGAAGCCCCCACGGCCGGCAAGACCCGCCGTTGACTGCTTCGCCCGGCAGCGCCGGGACGCATGAAAAAAGGCGCAGCCTCACGGCCGCGCCTTTTTCATTTGCGCCCCGTGGAAATCAGCGCTTGGGTTTGGCGCAGCCGGTGCAGATCCGCTCCACCTGGTAGCCCTTGGCGCGCAGTTTTTCGACGACGCCATCATCGCCCAGCAGGTGCAGCGAGCCCACCACCACCAGCGTGCCGCCCTGCCCGGCCTTGAGCTGCTGCTCCAGCTTGGGTACCCACGCATTGTTGCGGTCGGTATTGATGCGCTTGTACAGCTGCGGGTACTCGCCGCGCATTTCCGCGGCCATCGAGGTCCACAGCAGCTTGTCGTCGCCACGGCGCCAGGCATCGTGCAGCTTGCGACCCATCGCATCGGCCTCGCTGGCCTGGTCCAGCGCTTCGGCCACCATCTGCTGCTGCTCCTGCGCGGACATGCCCGAGAGCACCGCCACCTGCGTATCGATGTCTTCCAGGCCACTGGTCGGCTTGCCCGCATCGGCGGCGCGCGTCATGAAATGCCGGTCCAGCCCCAGCGCCGGGTCCAGGCCCATCTTGGCGAACTGCGACAGCGTGATGGTCAGCCCGACGAACCACGGCTTCATGCCCTGCAACTGTGCCAGCGGCAGGTTGTTGTCGCGCGCGTAGGCCTGCAGCTTGGTCCAGGTGGCGTCGTCCAGGTCACGCCTGAGTTCGCTGCCATCGGTGCGCATCGCCGCCTGCAGCATCTTGCGGGTCAGGTCCGGCGACTGCATGTCCTGCGGCGAGAGTTCGAATACCACGCGCTTGGACGCCGCAAAGGCCTGGTCCACGTCGGCCGCCAGCGGATAATCGTCGGCACGCAGCAGATGGAACGAGCCCAGCAGGTACACCCGGCTGTCGCCCGGGCCGGTCACCTTCCACAGCAGCGGCACCGGCGCGGTGGATTTTGCCGCCGGCACGGCGGCCATCGTGGCTGCGCTGCCCAGCAGCAGGCTGGTCGCCAGCAGCAGCGGGGCCGCCAGTCGCTTCAGCATCGTCATGCTCAAACCCCTCCCTGGGGTGTGTGGTAGGCCTGCTCACCGGCTTCGACCTTCAGGTCCAGGCGGTTTTCCGGCGGGGTCAGTGGGCACGTGGCGAACGGCGTGAACGCACACGGCGGGTTGTAGGCGTGGTTGAAATCAATCACCACCTTGCCGCTCGCATCCGGTGCGGGCAGGTCCAGGTAGCGGCCAGCCGGGTAACTGCCATGGCCGCTGGTGCGGTCGCCGAAGATCACGAACAGCTCGCGCCCCGGCTCACCCAGCGCTTCCAGCCGCCAGGTCTTTCCATCGCGCTCGAATTCCAGCGCACCCGAATTCGGCATCTCGGTGGTGAGGCCGGTGATGTCCACGATCGGCAGGGTCTTGCCGGCCGGGTGCGGAACAAACCGCGCGCTGATGCGCCAGTCCGGACCACCCGGCCAGTAGTTCAGGCCAGTGAAGCCGGTGCGCGAATAGGCGTCGGCATGCTTGACCCGCAGCGCGTAGCGCTCACCACGGTGGATCAGGCTGAGCTGGCCCTTGCCATCATCGAAGCCGATAAGCGTAGGCGTCGGATCGCGGTCGCTCTGGAAACGGATCGGCCCGGTGAGCGGCTTGCCGTCCACGGTCAGTGCCGTGCCGCGCTCGGGGGTGAAGGTGAGTATGTCGCCACGGTGCGCCACCATGCCCAGCTTGGCCGGGCCCACGGCCAGGCGGATGCCGCTGCCGGGGCCGCTGCCGATGTAGTGCGCCTTGTGCTCAAGCCAGTGCAGGCCGACCAGGCTGGTCCAGCCATCGGGCGCGTGCAACTCGGTGTAGCGCTGCTGTCGCCATTGCTGCTGTTCGGCGGCGAATGCCGGATCCACCGCCGCCGGCGCCGGCGCGGCTTCTTTATCGCCACACCCTGCCAGGCCCAGCGCCAGCACTGCCGCGCCGAGTCCCCATCCCCAAGTACGCATCGTGCTCCCCTTCAACGTCCGCGCAGGAACCAGCGGTCGATTTCCGCCAGTGAAAAACGGGCCCAGGTGGGCCGGCCGTGGTTGCATTGGCCGGACCGCTCGGTAATTTCCATGTCGCGCAGCAGCGCGTTCATTTCCGGCAGGGTCAGCCGCCGGTTGGCGCGCACCGCACCGTGGCAGGCCATGGTCGACAACAGTTCGTCGCGCGCACTGGCGATGCGCCGGCTCTGGCCGTGTTCGCGAAGGTCGGTGAGCACATCGCGCAGCAGCCCTTCCGGCTCGGCGTTGGCCAGCAGCGCGGGAATGCTGCGCACATGCAGCGAACCGGGACCGGACCGGGTGATCTCGAACCCCAGCGCGGTCAGCGTATCGGCTTCGCGCTCGGCGGTATCGGCATCGCGCTCGCCCACTGCCAGGGTGATCGGCACCAGCAGCGGCTGCGCATGCAGGCCGGTGGCATCGTGCGCGGTCTTCAGCCGCTCATAGCCGATCCGCTCGTGGGCGGCATGCATGTCCACCACGATCAGGCCTTCGGCATTCTCGGCCAGGATGTAGATACCGTGCAGCTGCGCCACCGCATAGCCCAGCGGCGGCACGCCACTGTCGGCCGCGGTGACCGGCAGGCCCTGCTCGCTGGGCATCGGCGGCAGCGCGGCATCGCTGCCGGCCGGGCGCGCGTACAGCGCTGCATAGGCCGACGGGGCATCGGCCACGCGCAGGCCCAAAGGCGACTGCTGCGGGCGCCAGGCCGCGTTGCCCATGCCACCACCGCCACCGCCCGCCAACGCGTAGCCCGTGCCGGCCGCCGCACTGGCGTAGGCAGGCGCGGCAGCCTCGGCGACGCCCTCGCTGCCCGCCCCCGTCGCGGTCATGCCCGCACGGGTTTCGGCCAGCGCTTCTTTCAACGTGCGGTAGACGAAGTCATGGATCAACCTCGAATCGCGGAAACGCACTTCATGTTTGGCCGGGTGCACATTGACGTCCACCCGGGTCGGGTCCAGCTCCAGGAACAGCACGTACGCGGGCTGGCGGCCATGGAACAGCACATCGCCGTAGGCCATCTTCACCGCATGGGCCACGCTGCGGTCGCGCACCGAACGACCGTTGACGTACAGGTACTGCTGGTCAGTGCTGGCGCGCGAATAATGCGGCTGCGCGATCCAGCCATGCAGGCGCAGCCCGGCACCGCTGTGGTCCACGCGCATGGCCTGGGCGGCGAAGTCGTCGCCCAGCGTTTCGCCCAGCCGCGCATCGGAATACAGATCACCCGGCTTGTAGCGCCGCGACGGCTTGCCGTTGTGCGATACGCGCAGCTCCACGTCCGGCCGCGCCAGCGCCAGCGAACGCAGCCATTCTTCGATATGGCCCAGTTCCGTCCGCTCGGCGCGCAGGAATTTGCGGCGAGCCGGCACGTTGTAGAACAGCTCGCGCACTTCCACCGTGGTGCCCGGTGCATGCGCGCGCGGGGTGACTTCACCCAGCTTGCCGCCTTCGATCTGCAGCGCCGAGCCATGCTCGTCACTGCGCCGGCGCGAGGCCAGGGTAAAGCGGCTCACCGACGCGATCGACGGCAGCGCCTCGCCACGGAAGCCCAGCGTGGCCACCGCTTCCAGGTCATCCAGACTGGCGATCTTGCTGGTGGCATGCCGCGACACCGCCAGCGGCAGTTCTTCCGGCGCGATGCCACCACCATCGTCACGGATGCGGATCAACCGCACCCCACCCTCTTCCAGGTCGATATCCACGCGGGTGGCACCGGCATCGAGCGCGTTTTCCACCAGTTCCTTGACCACCGACGCCGGGCGTTCAACGACTTCGCCCGCGGCGATCTGATTGATGAGGATTTCGGGAAGCTGGCGGATGGTCATGCGGGAATGATATCCGGATCGTGGGGATGGATTCCGATATCGATTGGCCAATGGGCCCATGGTCGATTGATCCCGATCCCCATGGGCCCGTAAAAATTCGTAGCCCCGGCCGTTGGCCGGACACCGCGCGCAGCGCGGCCCAAGCGTCCGGAGCCGACGATTCATCGGTTGCGGCCTTCCCCCCGGCGTTTACGCGTTCCGAAGACACCCGTCAGGCGTTCATGACGCCTGATACGCGGTTTCGTTTCGGGTTTACACCCGGATGCATGGCCGCCATCGAGAGCAGGTCGAGCTCCGGACGCTTGGGCCGCGCTGCGCGCGGTGTCCGGCCAACGGCCGGGGCTACGAACCGTTACGTAACGTCCGGATACCCGGATCAATCAACCATGGGCTCCAGTGGGTACGTTGGGGCCGGGCAGACGCCACAAAAAAACCCGCCGAAGCGGGTTTTTATTTGCTGCCGCCGGCGACCGTGCTGGCGGCGTCTATCTCGGCCTGGGCGCGGGCCGCGTAGAGCGTGCCTGGTGGCGGTTGGCGGCTGAAGAACGTATGCACGCCATCCAACACCGCACCAGCGATCTGGCGCTGGTAGGCCGGGTCCATCAGCCGGCGCTCCTCGTCCGGGTTGGAGATGAAGGCCGTTTCCACCAGCATCGCCGGCATGTCCGAAGTGCGCAGCACCGCGAAGTTGGCCCGTTCAATCGCCGGCTTGTGGTTCTTGCCGATCCGCTTCAGCCCGCCCAGCACATGCCCGGCCGCGTCTTCGGAGGCCTTCATGTAACCGCTCTGGGCCAGGTCCAGCAGCACATTGGCCAGCGTGCCCTCCGTCTGCTGCAGGCGCACGCCACCGACCAGGTCGGCCGCGTTTTCCTTGTCCGCCAGCCAGCGCGCACGCTGCGACGACGCGCCCTTGGTCGACAGCACGTATACCGACGAACCCGTCGCCGCGCGGTTTTCCGCGGCATCGGCGTGGATCGAGATGAAGATGTCGGCCTTGGCCGAACGTGCCTTCTGCGCGCGCATCGGCAGCGGAATGAACACGTCGGTATCGCGGGTCAGGAACGCCTTCAGGCCCGGCGTCGCATTGACCTGGCGCGCCAGCTCACGCGCCACCGCCAGCGTGATGTCTTTTTCGCGCTTGCCGGTCGGCCCCACGGCGCCCGGGTCCTGGCCGCCGTGGCCGGGATCGATCGCCACCACCAGCGGGCGCATGCCCGACTGCATCTTGACCCGCGACGCATCGCTGGGCATCACCGGGCGCGGCGGCTGCGCCGGCACCACGGTGGTCGGCACCGGCACGTTGGCCGCCGTCGGCTGGCCGGCCAGGATGGCAGCAGGCGACGCGGAATTGCTGGCAGCGTTGGCGGTGCCGGCCGCCGCCACGTTGACCGTGGTCGCGGTCGGCGCGGCCGGGGTCGGCACCGGCGTGGCGGCGCTGACGCTGGCCTGTTGCCGCACCGAAGCGGTCAACAGCGCCGTGGCGCGGGCGGCGTCATTGCGCGCCTGCGCCGCTTCGGCTGGCGTCGGCGGCAGGGTCTGGGTGGTTGCAGGCACGGGCGCGCCGTTGGCCTGCGCCGCCATCGGTGCAGGTGCAGTCGTGCTGCCTGGCGTGGTGCTGTTCGCTGCAGTGACCGGTGCCGGGGTAGTCGGCACGGGCGCACGGGCCACGCTGGCCGGTGCGTCGCCCGGCCACTCGATCACCAGCCGCGAATCCTCGCCCTGCTTGACCAGCTGCGGCTTGAACGGCGCCACCGATTCGGCCAGGTCGAACACCACCCGGAACGTGCCGGGCACCGGCTGCCCGGTGCGTACCGCCGTGACCACGCCCTTGGGCGCAGGCAGCTTGAGGTTGCGCACCGCGCTGGAATCGGGGAAATCGACCACCAACCGGTTCGGGCCGGCCAAGGTCAGGGTCTTGTAGCCGCCGCTGCCGGACA
The DNA here is from genome assembly GCF_019091045.1 of Stenotrophomonas sp. GbtcB23. Classification (NCBI taxonomy): domain Bacteria; kingdom Pseudomonadati; phylum Pseudomonadota; class Gammaproteobacteria; order Lysobacterales; family Lysobacteraceae; genus Stenotrophomonas; species Stenotrophomonas sp. GbtcB23. Next base: position 155,170 of record NZ_JAGXKC010000003.1, read on the forward strand.
GCGCGATCTCGGCGCGGGTGCCGGTCGAACCGGTCTCCAGGGCCACCTGGCGGACTTCGCCCGCCCACGACATCGCGCTCGCCAGACAGAGTCCGACGGCGGCGCAGATGGCAGTGAGTGGCTTCCCCATTGGCATGGGTACGGATTCAATCACTGCGCTGAATGAAAAGCAACACCTTTTCCCTTAATAATCCGTAACCTGGGGGTGTTTCCTACTGTCAGCCGACAGAAAGGGCCTGCAAGTCGCCCCCTTGCGGGAGCCGTTCCAGCCATTCATGTCCTGCCGCACTGGCCGCGCCCAGCCGCGCGCGACGGCCCTGCCCCTCGATCTCCAGCGCCACGATCAGGTCGGTGGGCGGCAGCGCGCCGGCCCCGCGCTCGGGCCATTCCACCAGCCACAGCGAGGCACTGCCCTCGTCCAGGCCGAGGAAATCCAGTTCTTCCGCCTGCCCGATCCGATACAGGTCCAGGTGCCAGGCTTCGTGACCGTCGCTCAGCGGATAGCGCTCGACCAGCGTGTAGGTGGGGCTGCGGACGTTGCCCTGCACGCCCAGCGCGCGCAGCAGCGCCCGGGCCAGGGTGGACTTGCCGGCACCGAGGTCACCTCTCAACTCAACCACCGCGTGCGGGGGTCGGGTGGCCGCCAGCCATTGGCCGAGCAGGTCGGTGTCCTGCGGTTGTGCCAGGAAGAACTCAATCATGGACGTCACGGTTCCGGGTTCACCCGCCGGCGCAGCGGCACCAGCAGGTCGGTGGGGAGCAGGCCACGCTGGCCTTCGCTGGCCGCGTCATCGCCGGCCAGGCTGTGCAGCAGCGCACCGCTGCTGGCCGCGTCGAACGCGTCCAGCCCCTGCGCGCGCAGTGCGGCAATGATGCCGGTGAGCAGGTCGCCCATCCCACCCACCGCCATGCCCGGGTTGCCGGCGGCGATCACCCGTGGGCGTTGATGCGGTGTGGCCACGATCGTGCCGGCGCCTTTGAGCACCACTACGGCATTGAAACGCGCGGCCAGTGCCGCAGCGGCGGCGAAACGGTCGGCCTGTACCTGGGCGGTGTCGGTACCCAGCAGCCGCGCCGCCTCGCCCGGGTGCGGGGTGAGAATCGCGTCGTGCAGCGTCCGTGGCGTGGCGGCCAGCAGGTTCAACGCATCGGCATCGATCACCAGCGGTTTGCCGCTGGCCAGCACCTGCCGCCACAGCTCGTGGGCCCAGTCGTCCTGGCCCAGCCCGGGACCGATCGCGATCACTTTCGCGCGCGGCAGCAGCGCCTGCAGGTCCTGCGCCTCCTGCACCGGGTGGGCCATGACTTCGGGCAGGCGCGCCAGCAGCGGCGCGATGTGCTGCGCCTGGGTGGCCACGCTGACCAGCCCGGCGCCAGCGCGCAGCGCCGATTCTGCGGCCAGCATCACCGCGCCCCCACTGCCGGCGTTGCCGCCCACGCACAGCACATGGCCGGATTCGCCTTTGTGCGTGTTGGCACGGCGCGGCGCCAGCTGCGTGGGCAGCCGGGAAGGCAGCCACAGGCACGCTGCCGGAGCGATGCCCCGCTGCGAACCGTCGGGCAGCGACAGCGGTGCCAGCCGGCGGCCACCGATGTATTCCAGCGCATCTGCGGTGTACAGGCCCTGGTGACGGACGATGAACTGCAGGGTGATCGTGGCGCGCACCGCAACACCGGGCACCGCGCCGGTACGCGCGTCCACGCCACTGGGCACATCCAGCGAAAGCACGGGCAGCCCGCTGTCGATGATCGCCGCGATCAGGCGTGCCGCATCGCCGTTCGGCGCGCGGTTCAGGCCGATGCCGAACAGTGCATCGACCACGATGTCAGCGGCAGGCAATTCCCCTGCGAAGATGGTTTCCGGCCCGCCCACCGCCAGATACGCCGCGCGGGCCCGTTCAGCCAGTTCCGTCCGCGCGCCGGCATCGGCCAGCCGCAGCACCTGCACCTGGCGCCCGGCCTGGCGGGCCAGCCGCGCCAGCACGTAGCCATCGCCGCCGTTGTTGCCCGCACCGGCCGCCACGCACAGCCGCTGCGCCTGCGGCCAGCGCTCAAGCAGGCAGTGCCAGGCGGCCGTGCCGGCCTGCTCCATCAGCCCCGCGCCGCCATCGCCCAGCAGCGCGCTGGCCTGGGCATCGAGACGGCGCGCGGCGGCGACATCGAACAGTTCATCGAGTTCGTGCATGCCGGGATTCTATACTTGCTGCATGTCCGCTGTTCCCCTGCCCGCCCCGCTCGACCTGGCCCGTGCCGCCGAACGGGTGCGCGCGCTTGCGCGGCAGCATGGCTTCCAGCGCTGCGGCGTGTCCGGCATCGACCTGGCCGACGACGAAGCGCACCTGGCCGACTGGCTGGGCCAGGGCCTGTACGGCACCATGGACTGGATGGCACGCCACGGCACGCTGCGCGCGCGCCCGGCCGAACTGCTGCCCGGCACCGTGCGGGTGATTTCAGTGGGCATGGATTACGGCCACAAGGACGACACCGAGGCCTGGAACACGCTGCATGACGGCAACCGCGCCTACGTGGCGCGGTATGCGTTGGGCCGCGATTACCACAAGCTGATGCGCAACCGCCTGCAGAAATTCGCCGATGCGCTGGCCGCGGAGATCGGCACGTTCGGGTACCGCGTGTTCGTCGATTCGGCGCCGGTGCTGGAGCGTGCGCTGGCACGCAACGCCGGGCTGGGCTGGATCGGCAAGCACACCTGCCTGATCGACCGCCAGGGCGGTTCGTGGTTCTTCCTGGGCGAAATCTACATCGACCTGCCGTTGCCGGTGAATGCGCCGGCCAGCGCGCACTGCGGCACCTGCACCCGCTGCATCGATGTCTGCCCCACCCAGGCCATCATCGGCCCGCAGCGGCTGGATGCGCGGCGCTGCATTTCGTACCTCACCATCGAACACGATGGCGCCATTCCCGAAGACATGCGCCCGCTGATGGGCAACCGCATCTACGGCTGTGACGACTGCCAGCTGGTGTGCCCCTGGAACAAGTTCGCGCGGCGCACCGACGAGCCGGATTTCCGCGCCCGCAACGCGCTCGATACCGCCACGCTGGCCGAACTGTTCGCGTGGGAGGAAGAAGAATTCCTGCGCCGTACCGAAGGCAGCCCGATCCGCCGCAGCGGGCATGAGCGCTGGCTGCGCAACATCGCGGTGGCACTGGGCAATGCGCCAGGCCACCCGGACACGCTGGCCGCGCTGCACGCGCGCGCCAGCCATGACTCCGCGCTGGTACGCGAACACGTGCAGTGGGCACTGCAGCAGCACGCCCGGCTCGACAACGGCGGCTGAGCGCCGCACACACGCACCTTGCCCCGGCATGCGACCATGGGCACCCGTTCGTACTGTTTGACCGTCCATGGACCGTAGCGCGCAGATCCTCACGCCCAGCCAGCTCAACATCCTGGCCCGCGACCTGCTGGAAGGCACGTTCCCGATGGTGTGGGTGGAAGCCGAGCTGGGCAGCGTGACCCGCCCGGCCTCGGGCCATATGTACTTCACGTTGAAGGACGCGCGCGCGCAGATCCGCGCGGCATTGTTCAAGCCCAAGAGCCAGTGGCTGAAATTCGTGCCGCGCGAAGGCATGCGCGTGCTCGCGCGCGGAAGGCTGACCCTGTACGAAGCGCGCGGTGAGTACCAGATGGTGCTCGACCACATGGAAGAAGCCGGCGAAGGCGCACTGCGCCGCGCCTACGAACAGCTCAAGGCACGGCTGGAAGCGGAAGGCCTGTTCGCCGCCGAACGCAAGCGTGCCCTGCCCGCCCATATGCGCCGGCTGGCGGTGATCACCTCGCCCACCGGCGCAGCCGTGCGCGATGTGCTCAGCGTGCTGGAGCGCCGCTTCCCGCTGCTGGAAGTGGACCTGCTGCCCAGCCTGGTGCAGGGTGACAGTGCCGCTGCGCAGATCACCGCGCTGCTGCGCAGCGCCGACGCCAGCGGCCGTTATGACGTGATCCTGCTCACCCGCGGCGGCGGCTCGATGGAAGACCTGTGGGCCTTCAACGACGAACAACTGGCGCGTGCCATCGCGGCGAGCCATACCCCGGTGGTGTCGGCGGTGGGCCACGAAACCGACTTCAGCCTGGCCGACTTTGCCGCCGACCTGCGCGCGCCCACGCCGTCGGTGGCCGCCGAACTGCTGGTACCGGACCAGCGCGACCTGCAACTGCGCCTGCGCCGGTTCGCCGCGCGGCTGGTGCAGCTGCAGCGGCATGGGTTGGGCCAGGCCATGCAGCGTGCCGACCGCGCCCTGCTGCGGCTGAACGCACAGAGCCCGCAGAACCGGCTGCAGCTGCTGCAGCGTCGGCAGCAGGATCTGGCCCGGCGCCTGGCCGGCGCGTGGCAGCAGCAGCATGAGCGCCGCCTGGCGCGGCTGCGGCACGCGGCGGTGGTGCTGCGCAATGGCCACCCGCAACGCCAGCTGGATGCACTGAAACAGCGCCTGTTGCGGGTGCAGCCACGCGCGGAGGCGGCGATGGCGCGGCAGCTGCAGCGCGATACGTTGCGCCTGCGTGCGTTGGCGCGTTCGATGGAAGCGGTGAGCCCATTGGCCACGGTCGCGCGCGGCTACGCCATCCTGACCCGTGAGCAGGATGGGCGCCTGGTGCGGTCGCCGTTGGATGTTTCGCCCGGCGATACATTGAAGGCCCAGGTGCAGGACGGGGTAATCGATGTGGTGGTAAAAGACACCCGCGGGTAAGCCTTGTAGGGACACGCCATGCGTGTCCAAGCAGGCCGCACACGCGTTTCGCCCACGTTATTGCGTCGCCGTGGCGCCTGCAGATTCGCAGTAGCGCTGGCGGTATTCCATGGCCTTGGGCATCAGCGCCTGCAGGTTCTGGATGCGGGTGCCCGGGTTGGGATGCGTGGACGAGAATTCCGGCGGCGCCTGGCCGCCGCTGGCCTGGCCCATGCGCTCCCACAGCGGCACCGCTTCGCGCGGGTCGAAGCACGCCGCCGCCGCCAGCATCAGGCCCACTTCATCGGCCTGGGTTTCGTGGCTGCGCGCGTACGGCAGCAGGTAGCCGTAGCCCATCGCCGACATCACCATCTGTTGCTGCTGCGGATCCATGCCGCTGGCGGCACCGGCCATCTGGCCGATCTGGGTGAGCTTCTGCTGGGCCATGCGCTGGGCGCCATGGCGGAGCAGTGCGTGGGCGATTTCATGGCCCATCACCACTGCCATCGCATCCTGGGTCTGTGCCACCGGCACCAGCCCGGTGTAGACCGCCATCTTGCCGCCCGGCAGGCAGAACGCATTGGCCTGGTCGGACTGGATCACATTGACTTCCCATTCGAAGTCGCGCGAGAAGTGCGCCGGCTTCAGGCCGTGCTCTTCGGCCAGCGCGGTTTCCACCACGTCCACTTTCCGAATCAGCCGTTCGGCGATCGCGCGCACGTCGCGCGATATCTGCGCGTTGGGATCCAGCGGGCGCTCCTCGGCCAGGATCTGCTGGTAGGCCTGCAGGCCGAGCGCCTTTTCCTGGTCGGCATCGAGCGAACTGTCGATCAGCACGTTTTCGCCGGTGTACGGGTCTACGCTGCGGTTGGAGAACCAGTAGAAGGCGGCATAGCCGGCGAACGCCAGCAGCACCCACCAGCGGATGTTGCCGAACAGCCCGGGGCGGCGTGCTCGTTGCTGCTGACCGCCATAGGGATTGCTGCTCATCGTCCTGGTTCCTGATGGGGGCCGGCACGCCGTGCCGGCATTGGGGGCAATCCTAGCGCCAAGCCGACGTATCAGATACCTCGAACCAGGCGGAACCCGATCCTGGCGCTGGTCGTGTCCGAATCCTGTGATTGCCGCCAGGCCGCGCGGGTCTGTTCGGGGGCATTGGCCCAGTTGCCGCCGCGGATCACCCGCTGCCGGCAGCCCGGGTTGAACCAGGCCACGCCATCGGCCGGGGCCCGGCGGTAGCTGGCGTGCCAGCAGTCGGCCACCCATTCGCTGAGATTGCCGGCCATGTCGTGCAGGCCCCAGGCATTGGGTTCGAAGGTGGCCACCGGGGCCGGCCCCCACCAGCCATCGCCATAGCCGACGAAGGCATTGAACCAGCGCCGGCCGGAAGGCGATACGTCTTCGCCGCCGGTGAAGTTGCCCGACAGCGGCGGCGGCGTACCCTCGTTGCCCCACGGGTAGCGGCCACTGGTGCCGGCACGCAGCGCGTACTCGAATTCGGCCTCGCTGGGCAGCCGGTAGGAACGCCCGGTCTGTTCGGACAGCCACATCGCGTAGTGCTCGGCATCACGCACGCTCACGTGCATCACCGGCGAATTGGCGATGGCCGGGGTGCCGTCGTAGCCCGAGCGCCAGTCCACCCCGCTGCTGCGGGTGAAGTTGCCGCTGCGTTCGTCGTAGATGATCGAATGGCCACGCCGGGTGGCGCGCGGCCGGGCGTTGCTGGCCTGCACGTAGCGGCGGTAATCGGCCACGGTCACTTCGGTGATCGCCATGGCGAAGCCGCGGTCGAAGCGCACGTAGTGCGAGGGCTTTTCCGCATCGCTGGCGCCCGGTTCCGCGTCGCCGGCGCCCATCTGGAAGCCGCCATGCGGCACCACGATCATCTGCGGGCCACGCCCGCCATCGCGCAGCGCATCGCTGAACACCTGGCGCGGGCGGAAACTGCCGTAGTGGGTGGCCAGTTCGATGCGTTCGCGCAGCTGGCCCACCACCGGGTCGCCGGGCATCGCGATGCGCAGCGCGTCTTCCAGCTTCTGCCGCGCTGCCTTGAGCCCCTGCGGGCTGGCCAGGTCGCGCAGGCCGTCGTCGCGCAGGCGCACCAGCGTGGCGGCGCGGATCGCCTCGATCCGCTCGAACGCATCGGCAATGGTGGGTGCCGAATCGCGCACCTTGGCCGCTTCGGCCAGCCAGGTGCCGGCGGCAGCGAAATCGGCGCTGCGGGCAGCGGCTTCGGCGCGGCGGATCAGCGCGCTTTCGGCGGCGGCCAGGCCCTGCCGGGCCCGCGGCTCGTCCGGCTGCAGCGCCAGCGCCTCGCGGAAGTTGGGAATGGCACCGTCGCCGTCTTCACCAATGCGGTCGGCGCGCAGGTCCTCCTCGCCGGCGCGGTTGTACGCCACCACCCGCTGGGCCAGCTCCACGCGCGACTGCAGCTGGCGCACCTTCGGGTCATCCGGGGCCAGGGCCAGCAGCACCAAGGCAATCTCACCGGCCTGCGCCAGTGCCTCGCGCTGCTGCAGCGGCCGCTGCAGCAGCTCCGCGGCGTCCTTCAGCAGCTGCTGGCGGGCACGGGTGAGTCCGGCCTGGGCCTGGCGGTCGTTGGCGTCGCGCTGGCGCAACGCCAGCCAGATCGGAATGGCATCGGCGGCGGTGGCGTACAACCGCCCCTCGTCGAAGGCCTTGGCTGCGTCGCGGCGCGCCTGTGCCACGCCGTCGTCGGCAATGACCACCGCCGGCGGCTGCCAGCGCTGTTCGGTCTCCGCTTCATCCTCACCGCCGATGGTCACCTGCCCGGGCAAAGGCTCGACCCGTTTGGCCGGCTCGGGCGCGCGCGCCGCCGCCGGGCGTGGTGGTGGCGCGTCGGGCGAGCAGGCGGTCGTGGCCAGCAGCAGCACGGCCAGCAACAGCGGGACAGGGCCTGGAGTACGCAATTCGGGTTCCTTCGGCGGGACGGCCTCGACGTTAGGCTATTCTCCCTCACCTGAGCAAACCTGCAGTAGATGGAATCCCTACGTGGCCTATTGGATCAAAACCCCGGCGGAACTGGACGAGCGCTACCGCCAGCGCCCCACCCGCATCGGGCTGGACACCGAATTCATCCGTGAACGCACCTATTGGCCGCAACTGGCGCTGGTGCAGATGGCGGTCGGCGATGAAATCCTGATCATCGACCCGTTGATTCCGGGCATGACCGAGGCGCTGGCGCCGTGGCTGGCCGATACGTCGATCCTGAAGGTGATGCACAGCGCCAGCGAAGACCTGGTCACCTTCAAGGTGGCCTGCGGCGTGCTGCCGCGGCCGCTGTTCGACACCCAGATCGGCGCGTCGCTGGCCGGCATCGGCGGTGGGATGGGCTACCAGAAGCTGGTCACCGCCATCACCGGGGTGACCCTGGCCAAGGGCGAGACCCGCTCGGACTGGATGCGCCGCCCGCTGACGGATTCGCAGCTGGAGTACGCCGCCGACGACGTGGAGTACCTGTTCGCGATCCACGATGCGGTGGATGCGAGGCTGGGCGAGCTGGACCGCCGCCAGTGGCTGCAGGACGATGCCGAGCGCCTGCTGGCCAGTGTCGAGCAGGACGAAGAGCGCTGGCCGCACGTGGCGATGCGCTCGGCGCAGTTCATGGATGCGCCCGCGCAGCGCCGTCTGTTGCGCCTGCTGCGCTGGCGTGACGTGCAGGCACGGGCAAGCGACAAGCCGCGCAGCTGGATCCTGGACAACGAACTGGCCGCGCTGCTGGCACGTACGCCGCCGGCCGATGCCGGCGCACTGGGCAAGCTGATGGAAGGCTTCCCCAAAGCCCCGCGCAAGCTGGCCGCGCAGGTCTGGGAAGCCCTGGAAACGCCGCTGCACGATGAGGCCGAGGCGCCGCTGGCGCTGCCGGCCAACGATGCCAACAAGCAGGCGTTGAAGCGGCTGCAGGACGCGGTGAGCGCACGTACCGCCGAGCTCGGCCTGCCCGATGGCGTGCTGGCTTCGCGCAAGCACCTGGAGAGTTATCTGGAAAGCCGCACGTGGCCGCAGGCCCTGGCGGGATGGCGGCAGGCGGTGCTGGAGCCGGTGCTGGCGCCCTTGTTGCCCGCCGCAGGCTGATACCGCAGCGAAAAGGCCCCGCTCGCGCGGGGCCTTTTTTTCAACCGCTTACCAGTTGAGGTTCAACGAGACGCCCACAACGCGCGGTTCGTTGTACACCGCCGCCATGTAGTTCTCGATCACGCCCTTGAGGTTCTTCTCGTTGGTGATGTTGCGCGCGAACAGCGCCGCTTCCCACGCCCCGTAGTTACCCGAGTAACCCAGCTTCAGGCCACCTTCGAAGCTGCCCTTGGAATTGAACTCGGCCGAGTCATACAGCACGAAGCTGGTATGGCCCTGCTTGTTCCAGTCGGTGGACACGAAGAACACGTCGCTGTCGTTGACCGGGAAGTCGTAGCGCGCAGCGAAGTTCAGGTTGTACTTCGGCGCGTTCGGCAGCGGGTTGCCGTTGATCTGGGCGAACGTGTTGGCGCCCACCTTGATGGTCGGGTCATTCACGGTGCACACCACCGCACCGTTCAGCGCGCAGACCTGCGCATACACGCGGTCATCCTGGATTTCGCTGTGCAGCAGGCTCACGCCGGCGCTCAGGCTCAGGTTCGGGATCGGGCGCAGCTCCATGTCCGCTTCCAGGCCGTACGCCTTGGCCTTGTCGGCATTGAACAGCACGCCGTTGCCGTTGGAATCGTTGCCGTTGAGCTGGATGTCGTTGACCACGTAGGTGAAGGCGGTGGCGTTCATGCGCAGGCGGTTGTCCCACAGGCTGCTCTTCACGCCCGCTTCCCAGGACAGGATGGTTTCCGAATCGGCGGTGGTGAAGTCCGCGTTGAACACCGCCGAACGGCCTTGGATGGTCGGGCCGCGGAAGCCACGCGCCACCTTGGCGTACACGCTCACCTGCGGGTTGAACGCGTACATCGCGCTCACGTCCCAACTCGGGGTGGTGTCGGCCATTTCCACGTCGGTACGGCCACGGTAGGTGACCACCCCGGCGGCCGTATCAGCGGTCTTCAGCAGCCGGGTACGCTTCTCGTCGCGGGTCTGGCGCAGGCCGGCGGTCAGGGTGAACTTGTCGGTCACGTCATAGCTGACCTGGCCGAAGCCGGCCCACGAGGTATTGGTGTTGCGCAGGCGCACCCAGTTGTTCGGATTGCGCGCGGCGCCCTGCAGGAACCAGGCGCGCTGGTAGAAATCGGTGGTGTCGCGGCCATCGAAGTAGAACGCGCCCACCTGCCACTTCAGGCGGTTGTCATCGGCATTGGCCAGGCGCACTTCCTGGGTCCACTGGTCCAGGTCGCGGATCTGCCCCATCGACTGGCCATATCCGTTGGGCACGCCGTTGACCGGGAAGTTGGCCGCCGCGCCACCGTCGGTGTCACCGCGGCTGTAGCCGGAGGTGGTCTCGTAGGCGGTGATCGAGGTCAGCGAAATGTTGCCGAAGTCGTACACGGCTTTGACCGAGCCGCCGTAGGTCTTGTACGCCTGCGGGTTGTTGTCGGCTTCGTCGTAGGCCACCTGGTCGCGCGGCGCGTCGGTGGTGTTGGAGCCCTTGGTGATCGCGTTGCGCAGGAACAGGGTCGAGGTGCCTTCGTAATCGCGGGCGTGCGCCGAGGCCAGCAGCGAGAACGCATCGCTGGGCTGCAGCAGCAGCTGGGCACGCACGTTGCGGTCGTCGAAGCCGCCCATGGCGTTCTTCTTCGGGGACACCGTGCCATCGGCGCTGGGGCCGGTGTAGGTGTTGTCCACGTAGTCGTCGCGGTGCTGGTACAGCGCCGACACGCGGAACGAGGCGATGTCGTTGATCGGGCCGCCGAAGCCGCCGTCCACCGACACGCTGCCGTAGCTGCCGTAGCTGGCCTGCACGCGGCCGCTGTAATCCTGGCTGGGCTTGATGCTGTCGAACTTGACGATGCCGGCGGTGGTGTTGCGGCCGAACAACGTGCCCTGCGGGCCACGCAGCACTTCGATCTGGTCCACGTCATACACCGGGTTGGACTTCAGCACCACGTGCTCAAGCACCACGTCATCCTGGATGATCGACACCGGCTGCGACGCACCCAGGTAGAAGTCGATGTTGCCCAGGCCGCGGATGTAGAAGCGCGGGAAGATGCGGCCGGTGGTGGTCTCGGCGTAGAAGCTCGGCACCCGGCCACTCAGGGCCAGCAGGGTGTCATCGCCGCCGGCGGTGTAGTCGCGCAGGCGCTCGCCCTGGACCACGCCGACCGAGACCGGCACTTCCTGCAGGTTGCGCTCGCGGTGGTCGGCGGTGACGGTGATGGCGTCCAGCGAGGTCGGGCTGGCGTCCTGCGCCACGGCGGCGCCGCTCAGCCCGAGCAGCGACATGCAGGCCAGCGCCAGCGCGTGGGGGCGCGGCTGCCGGGCGGTGCGGATGGAAGCGGTTGCGGCCGAAGCGGTGGTGGTGCGATGGGCGGACATTCAGGGGTCTCGGGTGTTACGGATCAAAGTGGCGCACGCGGCGCGCGGATGAACACCCACGGCACCGCCGTTTGCGCGGCGATGCGGCAAGGTATTGCGTTCGTGTTGCAAAGGAGTTTCAGGGCGCTGCGGGGGACGGCCTTCCGTTCCCTACCCTGGTGTGCTGGCTGAGCCGCCGGAGTTCGTGCGGCGGATTATGCCGGATCCGTTGCAGACCCGGCCATACCTGTTCCATTTGATCCGGCGGTGGCGTCTGCGACTCCCCATCGCAGACGCCACCGCATCCGATCAGGCCGCAACGCGCTCCCTGCGCGCGGGCTGCGCGTCGGCCAGGCGGAACTGCCCGACCGATTGCTGCAGCTCGGACGACTGCGCGTTCAATGCACGCGCAGCGGCCGAAGCCTCCTCGACGAGGGCAGCATTCTGCTGGGTCACACCATCCATCTGCACGATGCTCTGGTTGACCTGCTCGATCCCTGCCGCCTGTTCCTGGCTGGCGTTGGCGATCTCTTCGATCAGCCCGCCCAGCTCCCCAACCGATGCCACCACGCGCTGCAGGGTCTGCCCCGCCTCGCTGGCCAATGCGCTGCCGTCGGCCACCTGGGTCGCAGACGCGTCGATCAGCGCCTTGATCTCCTTGGCCGCACTGGCCGAGCGCTGCGCCAGCGCGCGCACTTCCGAGGCCACCACGGCAAACCCACGGCCTTCCTCACCCGCGCGCGCCGCTTCCACCGCGGCGTTGAGCGCCAGGATGTTGGTCTGGAACGCGATGCCATCGATGACGGTGGTGATGTCGGCGATGCGGCGCGAGGACGCTTCGATGCCGCCCATGGTCTCCACCACCTGCGCCACCGCGTTGCCGCCCTGCACCGCCACTTCGGCCGCCTCCGCCGCCAGGCGGTCGGCGCGACGTGCATGGTCGGCGTTCTGCTTCACGGCAGCGGTCAGCTCTTCCAGCGACGCGGCCGATTCTTCCAGGCTCGCGGCCTGCTGCTCGGTGCGCTTGGACAGGTCGTCGTTGCCGGCGGCGATTTCCGCCGACGCCGTGGCGACCGACACGGCCGCCTGCTGGATCCCACCAACGATACGGGTCAGCTGTGCCACGGTGGCATTGGCATCGTCGCGCATGGTCGCGAACACGCCCTGGAACTGACCCTCGATACGGCCGCGCAGGTCGCCTTCGGCCAGCGCACGCAGCAGCCCGGACAGCGCGCTGAGGTTGCGGTCGGCCGTGACCATCAGGGTGTTGAGCCCTTCGACCATCACGCGGAAGTCGTACTGGTAGGCCTCGGCGTTGCCGCGCACGCTGAAGTCGCCGGCGGCGGCCGCCGCCACCAGGTGCTTGATCTCGCCATTGATCGCCTGCAGGCGGTCGCGCACGCCGTTCACGGCCTCGGTGATGCGCGCCTTTTCGCCCGGCAGCTGCTCCATCGGCTGGGACAGGTCGCCATCGGCGTAGCGGCGCACCAGGTCCACCATGCGCATCTTGACCCCGATATGCGCGGCAACCAGTTCATTGGTCCCGGTCACCATGGTGCCGAACTCGCCCTCGAAGCGGCTGGCATCGATGCGGTGGCTGATCGCCCCTTCGGCATGCCGCTGGCTCATTTCGTTCTGCGCCTGGATGATCTCGCGCAGCTTGGCCTGCATCTGCTGCAGCGCGCCCATCAGGCGGCCGACCTCGTCCTGGCTGTGCACCACGATGCGCTGGTCCAGGCGGCCCGCCGCGACGTCGCGCGCGACCTGCCCGGCCTGCGCCAGGGGGGCGCTGATGACGCGACGGACCACGACGATGAGCGCCACGATCACCGCGAGCAGGCCCAGGCCGGACACCACGCCGATCTGCAGCATCAACTTGTGCAGCACGGCCTGCAGCACCGAGGTCGGTTCCAGGCCGAGTACCGTCCACTGCCACGGGCCGTAGGCCTGGGCGCTGACGAAATAGGTCTGCGGCGCGGCGTCCTTGGCGGTACGCAGGTGCAGCGTTGCCTGGCTGGCCTTGCCGGCCAGCAGTGCCTCCAGCGTGGCCTGGTCGGCCGGGTCCACCAGCGAGGACAGGAGCTCGCCTTCGCCGGCGAACGACGCCATCACCGTACCGAACTGGTCGCCGGCCTTGGTGTTGACTGCCAGGAAGTGACCTTCCTTGCCCAGCTTGGATTCGCGCAGGCGCGCCTTCAGCGCCGCCAGGCCTTCGGTGTAGTTCTGGCCTACGAAAGCGATCGCGGCAACCTGACCGGCGGCATCCTTGATCGGCATGTAGTGGGTCATGTAATCCACGCCGAACAGCCGCACCGGACCGGTGTACCCCTCACCTGCGATGACCTTGGCATAGGCCGGGCTGGCGTGGTCGAGCACCGTGCCCATGGCCCGTGCGCCTTCGGCGTTGCGCACCGAGGTGGACACGCGCACGAAATCGTCGCCATCGCGCACGAACACCGTGGCCACGCCGCCGCCTGTGGCTTCGGCAAAGCGGTCCACCGTGGCCTCCTGCAGGTTGAGCACCTCGGTGCCGAACTGCAGGGTCGGGGTCTGCCGTTCGCCCACGGTCACGGTCTTGGCCGCGTCAACGCTGACATCGCCGGCGGGCAGCATGCCGCGGAAGATCCCGGCCATGCGCTGGGTGCTGTCGCTCAGGCTGCGGTCGTACAGTTCCACCGAGTCGCGCATCAACTCGGTGGACGACTGCAGGCCAGCTTCAACACGCTGCTGGTAGCTGGTTGCGGCCTGGCGGTAGATCAGCACCGCCAGCGCCACGAAGGCAACGGTGGTGATCAGGCCCATCAACAGCGCCAGGCGCGCGCCGATGGAGGTAGAGAAAACGGTGGCGGCACGGGTCGTCATCGTCGGTACTCGAAGGTGGGGGTTGGATTGAGAGATACGTCACAGTTCTTATCGGCACCGAAGTGGTCCTCTTTACGTAAAAAAAGACAAAAACATTGGTGCTTTCGTTTTACCTAAGCGATTGATTTAAAAGAAATGTCTCCCGGGCGCATCTTCACAAAGCCGGACATTCGTTCAGATAAGGGGTCAATTTCCTCAAGTTCAGAGGGGTGCTGCCGCCAACGGCACTTCCCTGCCGGGCCTTAGGCCGGAGACCCCCTTCGTTGAACAAGGCGCCGGTTGCGAAGATCGCGGCCGGCGGCACTGGCTTGAGCAATGCAGGTTCGCAGATGCAGTGCGGGGCCTTGGCAGCCCGGGGTGCACGGCGCTACACTTGATCGCATCGCGGTTCCCAAGCCGTGTTGCAGCACACCGGGGCCATAGCTCAGCTGGGAGAGCGCGTCGTTCGCAATGACGAGGTCAGGAGTTCGATCCTCCTTGGCTCCACCACATTCCAGCCGCCGTCTTCGGACGACAGCGCAACAAAAAAGCCACCCGACGGGTGGCTTTTTCGTTTGCGTGGCGCTGCCGTCAAGGTGTCTCAGCGGGGACGTCCCCTGCCCGCTCGGCGATCGGGCGTACCTGCTGTACGAGGGTGAGCAGGGTCTTGCCCGGTTCTTCGATCATCACTTCGTGCGCGGACTGCTCGAACCAGACCAGCTGCTTGGCCGGCGCCTTTACGCCCTGGAGCCACTCCGCCGCGAGCTCGGACGAGACGTTGTGGTCGTGCCGGCCTTCGAACAGGAACACCGGAACCTTCAGTTCCCGAACCGTGGTCATATCCAGGGTCAGCACCTCGCTGAGCAGGTGCTGCATCGAGAAGTCGTTGCCCTTCCACACCTCGGCCACGTCATGGTCGGTGTACTCCGGCGAAAGCTTGATCGCGGCCGCCTCGGCATCGCCGCCCCTGCGGTTGTGCACCATGCCGCCGTAGTGGTTGAGCCACTTCCGCTGCTTGAACAGCTTCTCAAGCGGCACGGGTTGGTTTCCCTGTGCGTAGGGCGCCAATGCTTCCAGCTCGGCCACCGCTTCGGCGTTGCCGTCCTCCCGCGCCTGCTGCAGGGTCCACGCAAAACCACGGCGCTCGCTTTCCGGCGCATTGGAGATCTGCCCGATGCCGATGTAGGCATGCAGCCACCCGGGCCGGCGCTGGGCCAGCTCCAGACCCAGGTAACTTCCCCACGATTGACCCAGCACGAAGATCCGCTCCTTGCCGAACTCCCTGCGCAGCCAGGCCACCATTTCCTCGCTGTCGGCGATCATCCGTTCGCGGGTCATGGTCGGAGCGACCACCGCAGGGTCATTGGCCGCGTAGGTCTTGCCTGCACCGCGCTGGTCCCACTGCACGACCGTGAAGTACTCCTCCCAACCACGCTGGAAATACCAGCTGGTGGGCATGGCCACCCAACCGGGCCCGCCGTGCAGCATCAGCAGCACCGGGTTGCGGCGGTCGTTGCCGCGGATGGAGACCCACTGGTCGATGCCGCCGATGCGGACCTTCTGCAGCCGCTCGATCCCGTTGTCAGCCACGACCTTGCGCAGGTCGGCAATGACCTTCACTGCCTCGGCGCGGTCGTGGGGCGCGGGGCCCGGCGGTTCAGCCGCCTGTGCCGGGACGCTGAACCCTGTTACAGCAAGCCAGAACAAGCCGGCAACCCAACATTTCATCGGCGTAGACACCTTTGCAGGAGCGGAACGCCGATTGTGTCATGCGTCCGGATTGTCCTTGATCGGCGGGCGCCGGCTTTCGGACTGACGGACGCTCTCATCGGTCTGGCCCGGGCGGGCCTTGGCCGCATCTTCCTGCTTCCGGTCCTGCTTGGCTTCGTCAACGCCCTGCTGCTTGCCGGGCTGCTTTTCGGTGTTCATGTGCGTGCTCGTGGTGGCCTGCCCTCTTGGGCATGCCTGCACCCTAGCGGCGGTCGCGTGATGCAGTGGTCATGAGGTGATCGCCTCCTCGATACAGCGCAGCATCGCCTCGCCGTCCACCGGCTTGACCAGGAACGCGCGACCGCCCCGCTCCATCACCCGCGCGCGCAGCGCATCGGTGGGAAACGCGGTCATGAAGATCATTGGAAACGCGCACCCGCGCGCCAGCAGTTCGGCCTGCAGCTGGTCCCCACTCATCTGCGGCATCTGCATATCGGTGAGCAGGCAGTCGGGTGCGTCGCCTTCGTCGGCCAGGAACGCCGCCGCCGAGGCATAGGTGCGCGCTTCGTGGCCCAGCGAGCGCACCAGGCTGGACAACGACTGGCGGACCCCGTCGTCGTCATCGACGATCGCAATGCGGTAACTCGGCTTCATGGAGCCTTTATGCCCGATCCGGCCGCGCGCCGGAACCATACACAGGTTTGTGCCGGCCGGATCAGGCGGTGCCGGTGCCCACGCCCAGTGCCTCTGCGTGCCGTACCAGGTCGGCCAGCGAGCGCACGCCCATCTTGCGCATCACGTTGCCGCGATGGATTTTCACGGTGATCTCGCTCAGGTGCAGCACGCCGGCCACCTGCTTGTTCATCAACCCGGCCACTACGTGCGCCATTACCTCGCGCTCGCGCGGGGTCAGGGTGGCGTAGCGCGTTTCCAGCGAACCGCGCGCGGCCATGTCCTGGCGGCGGCGGGTGTCGCGCTCGATCGCGGCGCTGACCGCATCCAGCATGTCCTGGTCGCGGAACGGCTTGGCCAGGAAATCCACCGCGCCAGCCTTCATCGCGCGCACGGTCATGGGAATGTCGCCGTGCCCGGTCATGAACACGATGGGCAGGTGGATGCCCTGCGCGGCCAACTGGCCCTGCAGATCCAACCCACTGATGCCCGGCAGGCGCACGTCCAGCACGATGCAGCCAGGCACGTCCGGCAGCACCGCCTGCAGCAGCTCCGAAGGCGCGCCCAGCACGCGGGTCTGCAGCCCCACCGAACGCAGCAGGCTGTCCAGCGCATCGCGCACGGCGGCATCGTCATCGACCACCACGACCAGTGGCGGAGAGGGTAGGCTCATCAGGCGCGTGCTCCTGGGGGATGGGTGGCCAGCACCAGCCGGAAGGTGGCGCCATGGCCGGGTACGCTCTCCACCGACAGCCGCCCGCCATGGGCTTCGGCGGTGGACCGGCAGATCGCCAGGCCCATGCCCATGCCGTCCGGCTTGGTGGTGAAGAAGGGTTGGAACAGGGTGTCCAGGTGCGCGCTGTCGATGCCCGGGCCGCTGTCGGCAATGCTGATGGCCACTTCACCGGGTGCGCCGGGCTGCGCCTCCACCACCAGCTGCCGCGCGTTGGCCTGCCCGGCCATGGCCTGGCTGGCGTTGATCAGCAGGTTCACCAGTACCTGCTGAAGCTGCACCGCATCACCGTGCACGGCGGGAAGGTCGGCGGTCACTGCCACGTGCAGCTGCACTGCCTCACGGTTGAGTTCGTGCTGCACCAGCCGCACCGCGTCTTCGATCAGCAGGGAGGCATCGAGCGGCTCGCGCGGCGTGCTGCGTTTGGCCAGGAACGCGCGGACGCGTTTGACGATCTCACTGGCACGGCGCGCTTCCCTCACCGTGCGGGTGATGGCGGCCTCCACTTCGTGCAGGTCCGGCGGGTCGCGGTGCAGCCAGCGCAGCCCGGCCTCGCCGTTGGTCACCACCGCCATCAGCGGCTGGTTGACCTCGTGCGCCAGTGAAGCCGTCAGCTCACCGAGCGTGGCCACGCGCGTGGCGTGCGCCAGTTCGGCCTGCGCGCGCAGCGCGGCATCCTCGGCCCGGCGGCGCTCGGTGACGTCGGTGTGGGTTTCCATCACGCCGGTTGCGCGCCCCAGGCCATCGCGCTGGATCACCCAGCGGCTTTCCAGCACGCGCCAGGCGCCGTCGCGGGTGCGCTGCTCCAGCGTGCCTTCCCAGCTGCCCAGTTGCAGCAGGGTGGCTTCCACTGCCTCGCGTGCCTGCGGATAGCGGGTGGACAGCAGGACATCGGCCACGCGGCCGATGGATTCCTCGGCCGACCAACCGTACACCTGCGCGGCCGTGCGGTTCCAGAACGTGATCACCCCGCTGCGGTCACGCACGAAGATCATGTCGTGTGACAGGTCCAGCAGCGTTGCCTGCCCGCGCAGGCGCTGCATCGCGCCCTGGTACTGCAGTGCCAGCAGCGCGGTGATGACGATCGCCGCGAGGCTGACCAGCGCGCGGAAGGTCTGCGCGCCCACATGGTTCACCCCGTGCGAATCCAGGTAGGCGATGAGGGTCAACCCGATGCCGGCCACGGCAGTGATGACGATGTCGGCGCGGCGCCCGGTGCGCGCCACCAGCAGCACCGCCACCACGTACAGCACCGCTACTGCACCTTCCAGCGTGGTGAGCACATCGACCAGGAAGATCCCCAGCGTGAGCAGCGCGGCAGCGGCGCGGAACACGGTGCGGCCGCGCAACGTGGACGCCGCGGCGGCGCGCGGGCGCGTGGAAGTCGAGCTGGGCACCACGGTCTGGCCTCCTGGCGGGGCGCAGTCACCTGCGCCGGGGTGAGCCCAGTATCCCCCGCACCCGGGGGCGGCAGATCCCCCCAAAGAGGGATGCGCCGGCAGGTGGCCCAAACCAAGGTATGAGCCGGGGAAACGATCGCGCAATGTACCCACCGGCCCCCGCTGCCTAGTCTGGATCCATCGGCTCCCCCGCAGCACCTGCGGCCCGGGCCGCCTTCCCCCGCTACCGGAGAGCCGCCATGCACGATGTTGTCGCCCCGTCCCGCCAGACCGCCCCGCTGCGCACGCCGTCCGACCTCAGCCTGCAGGCCGGCAAGGACATCGCCGGTGCCCTGACCGTGCTGCTGGCCGATGTGTTCGCGCTGTACCTGAAGACCAAGAACTTCCACTGGCACCTGTCCGGCCCGCACTTCCGCGACTACCACCTGATGCTGGATGAGCAGGGCGAGCAGATCTTCGCCACCACCGATGCCATCGCCGAACGGGCGCGCAAGGTCGGCGGCACCACGCTGCGCTCGATCGGGCAGATCCACCGCATCCAGCGCCTGCTCGACAACGACGCGGACTACGTGACCCCCGAGGACATGCTGGCCGAGCTGGCCGACGACAACCGCCAGCTCACCCGCTTCCTGCGGGCCACCCATGGGGTGTGCACCACCCACAACGACGTGGCCACCACCAGCCTGATCGAGAACTGGATCGACGAGGCCGAGCGCCGCAGCTGGTTCCTGTTCGAAAGCACCCGCCCCATCCGCTGATCCACGCGCTGTTTCGTTCCAGCAGGAGGCTGTCATGTCCGCTGCATCCCGCATTTCATTGCCGATTGGCGCGCCCGCGCCCGCGTTCCAGTTGCCCGCCACCCCGGACCAGCGCGTCAGCCTGGACGAGCTGCGCGGCCACCCGGTGATCCTGGCGTTCTACCCCGCCGACTGGAGCCCGGTCTGCGGCGACCAGCTGGCGCTGTACAACCAGCTGCTGCCCGAGTTCCACCGCAGCGGCGCGCAGCTGGTGGGCATCTCCGTGGATGGAGTGTGGTGCCACGCCGCGTTCGCCGAGCAACGCCACCTGCACTTCCCCTTGCTGGCCGATTTCGAGCCAAAAGGCGAGGTAGCCCGCCGCTACGGCGTGTACCGCGAACAGGACGGCGTGTGCGAACGCGCGCTGTTCGTGATCGATGCCGAGGGCATCGTGCGCTGGAGCTATATCTCCCCGTTAGGCATCAATCCTGGCGCCGACGGCATCCTGGAAGCGCTGGCGCAACTTCCCTCCACCGCAGGAGCAGCGTCATGAAAGGTCTGTCGATTCCCGTCAGCGCGCAGGACCACAGCCAGGGTCCGGCCGATGCGCCCATCACCCTGGTCGAGTACGGCGACTACCAATGCCCGTACTGCGGCGAGGCGTATCCCATGCTCAAAGCGGTGCAGCAGGCACTGGGCGACCGGATGCGCTTTGTGTTCCGCAACTTCCCCATTTCCGAAATCCACCCGAACGCGCTGCCGGCTGCGCGTTTTGCCGAAGCGGCCGCAGACGCGGGATTGTTCTGGGAAGCGCATGACCTGCTCTACCAGCGCCAGGATGCATTGAGCGCGCGCGACCTGCAGGCCTACGCCAAGCAGCTTGGAGTGGACCCCGCGTTGCTGCAGGCCGCCGACAACGGCGCGTTCGATGATCGCATCGAACGCGACTTCATGGGCGGCGTGCGCAGCGGCGTCAACGGTACCCCGTGCCTTTTCATCAATGGGGTGCGCTACGACGGCGCCCGCGATGTGGACAGCCTGGTCGACGTATTGACCGAACGCGCCTGATCCGTTCCGCCGGCGCGCCGGGGTCTTCCCTCCCCCACCCGGGCGCGCCGGCACCTGCCGGGGACCGGCCGCTGCGCTCAGCCCGGTTGCCGTGCCCTTCGCCATTGCAACGGGCTCATGCCCATTTCGACCCGGAACATGTAATTGAACGCCGAGGCCGACGCATAGCCCAGCTCATGCGCGATCACCGTCGGCGAACGCCCCTGCGCCAGCCACTCGATCGCGCGCAGCAGGCGCAGCCGCGTGCGCCACGTGCGCAGGCTCATGCCGGTCTCGCGCTCGAAATGCCGCGCCAGCGTGCGCGGCGACGCGCCCAGCACCTGTGCCCACTCGTCCACGCCGCGCGCATCACCGGGCTGGTCGTGCAGTGCCTGGCACCAGCGCTGCAGCCGCGCGTCCTGCGGCCACGGCAGGTGGCGCACATGCTGGCGCTGGCGGCGCAGCTGGGTGATGACCAGCGCGCTCAGATGCGCGTAGTAACCCGCATCGTCTTCCGGCCGCACCTGCCCCAGTTCCACGATCAATTCGCGCAGCAGCGGCGACACGTCCAGCACCGCGCACCGGTCGGGCATGCCCAGCGCCGGATCATCGGCCACATACAGGTTGCGGAACGCAGCCGCACTCAAAGCACCGGTGTGATGGACCATGCCGGTAGGGACCCACAGCGCCTGCTGCGGGGTGATCACATGCCGCGCATTGCGCGCGGTCACCTGCAGCACGCCGTGGGTGGCGAACACCACCTGGTTCCAGTCATGCGCATGCGGCGGGAAACGCTCGCCGGCGGCCAACTCCTGGCTGCGCGCCATCACCGGCCAAGGCAGCGCGCGCAGCGGCGGCACCGGGACTTCCTTCCAGGGCCCGGAAAGCGTGGAGGGCCCTTCTTGGCGGTTTATCGACATGATTCGACATTCTATCGAAAGACAGCCGCCGCGCACCTGATCGACCATGGACGCGTCCCTTTCCGGTTCCACGCATGTCCACTTCCCTCGCCCCCTCCACTGCACGGAAACCCTGGCAGGTCATCGCCGCCGGCATCTGCGCGCTGGTGCTCACCGTCGGGCTGGCCCGCTTCGCCTACACCCCGCTGCTGCCCCTGATGCGGGTCGATGCCGGCCTCAGCGCGGCGCAGGGCGGCTGGCTGGCCACCTTCAACTACCTGGGCTACCTGCTCGGCACCCTGCTGGCGGCGCGCGTGGGCGACATGCAGCAGAAATTCCGCTTCTACCGGATTGGGCTGGTGCTGGCGGTTGCCGCCACGACGCTGATGGGGATCACTACGCAGCCCTGGCTGTGGAGCTTGCTCCGCTTCGTGGCGGGTCTGTCCAGCACCGCCGGCCTGCTGCTGGCCTCCGGGCTGGTGCTGAACTGGCTGCTGGCCAACCGGCAACGCCCGCGCCTGGGCCTGCACTTCGCGGGGCTGGGCCTGGGCATCGTGGTCTCCGGGCTGGCCACCGGCCTGCTTGCCGGGCACGCCGACTCCAGCGCGCAATGGCGCTGGCTGGGCCTGCTCGGCCTGCTCTTCCTGTTTCCCGCCTGGTGCTGGATGCCGGCCCCCACCCCGACCTCTGCCGCACAGGCCGCACAAGCGCCGCCCCCGCCCAGCCGGCGCTGGCGCCAACTGCTGGTGGCGGCCTATTTCTGCGCCGGCGTCGGCTTCGTGGTCAGCGCCACCTTCATCGTGGCCATTCTCGAACAGACCCCCGCCTTCCGTGGCCACGGCAGCGCGGTGTGGGTGCTGGTGGGACTGGCGGCGGTGCCATCCACGTTCGCCTGGGACCGCATCGCCGCGCGCATCGGCCTGATCCGCGCCCTGATGCTGGCCTTCGCCCTGCAGGCCGCCTCATTCGTGCTGCCGCTGCTGGACACTGGTCTGGCCGCCGGACTGGGCAGCGCGCTGCTGTTCGGGCTCACCTTCGCCGGCATCGTCAGCCTCACCCTCACCGTGGTCGGCCGCCACTATCCACACAACCCGGCAAAGGCGATGGCCAACCTCACCCTCAGCTATGGGGTGGCGCAGATCCTGGCGCCGGCGCTGGCCGGCACCTTGGCCCGCAGCAGCGGCAGCTACCAGGCGTCGTTGCTGCTGGCGGCCATCTTCATGGCCGTGGGCATCGTGCTGCTGGCCGCCATGCCCGGTGACGCGTACGACCACGTGCGCTGATGAACAGCAATTCATGCGCGGCCCACGCCTGCGATCAAGCATTTAACGCGCCAGGCCAAGGCCGCAGCAACGAATGTGAAATTTTTTTGTCGAAACGCTTGCCGAACCTCGTAGAC
Source organism: Stenotrophomonas sp. GbtcB23 (assembly GCF_019091045.1). Lineage (NCBI taxonomy): Bacteria > Pseudomonadati > Pseudomonadota > Gammaproteobacteria > Lysobacterales > Lysobacteraceae > Stenotrophomonas > Stenotrophomonas sp. GbtcB23. Next base: position 177,741 of record NZ_JAGXKC010000003.1, read on the forward strand.
CTCCGTATTATTCGCGTCCTCGCCAGCGGCAACGCAGCGATGAAGTGGCCGAGTAGCTCAGTTGGTAGAGCAGGGGATTGAAAATCCCCGTGTCGGCGGTTCGATTCCGTCCTCGGCCACCATTTTTCAAGGGTTCGCAGCAATGCGAACCCTTTTTCTTTGGGTAGCTGCACGGATTTTGCACGGATTCCTCGTCCATTCGCTGGCCTTGACTTCGTGACGTGCAGGCAATGCGTCCGGCGTGAAATACTCCCAGCCACTGCAAAGGGGGAGTTGTCCAGATGCTCGCAGCCGCCTGCTCGCCAGCCGCGCCCAGCTCAGAAGTCATCGTCGCGTCCGTCAGCGCCGTGATTGCATTGCTTGCGCTTGGATCGTCCTTCTATTTTGGTTGGCTCCAGCGGAATCACTTCCGCCTCAGCTCCCGCCCGATATTGGATTTCGAGGTGGGTTGCGTAGACGAGATCTTGGGCCTAGGCAATCATGGCGTAGGGCCCGCGCTTATCGACAAGATGACCGCGACGATAGATGACGAAGAGATCGATCTCCTGTCTGCAGACGGGCTGGATCAGTTCG
>NZ_JAGXKC010000030.1:0-53403 GCF_019091045.1 Stenotrophomonas sp. GbtcB23
GGGGTCGGGCTGCGGTCGACGCCGGCACGGTAGACCAGGGTCGGGCGCAACACGGCCCACTGCATGCCCAGCCGCCCGGCCTGCGTTGCCAGGTTGTGTTCGCCCCGCTGCAGCAGCGCCACCAGCGCCTGTTCGTCCGCCTGCGCCGATCCCTGCTTGGTGAGCACGCTCATCGAGCTGGTGACGATGATCTTGGCTGCCGGCGCAGCGTCCTGGCGGGCCAACCAGTCACCCCACGCATCCAGCGGCGCGAAACTGACGATCGCCTGCAACGGTTCCTGCGGGAACGGCAGGGCGCGCATGTCCCCCACCTGCCAGTCCACGCCGGGCTGCGGGGCCTGCGCATGACGGCTCAGCGCCACCACGGGGAGCTGGGCGGCAACCAGCCGCGGCAGCAGGAACCGGCCAATCTGGCTGGTGCCGCCGGAAACAAGAACCGTCATCGTCCATCCACGTCAAAACGTGCGCGCACTATACCCGACCCGGTCAGCGCACCGGTTCGACGTCGCCCAGGCGCTGTTGCAGCGTCTGGTATTCGGCCGCCGTGGGCGGGACACCCCAGCGCGCGGCCTGGCGCAGGGCCTCGCGTGCGAATGCCACGTCGCCGCGGCCCAGGCGCTCGCTGCCGATCGCCAACCAGCGCTGTCCCAGGCGCAGGCCGGCGTCGGCCTGGCTGCCGCTGCGCGACAATGCCTGCCATGCCTCCAGGCAGGCGCCCGCCGCCTGCACCCGGTTCTCACGCAGGCGATCATCGACGCACTGCTGCGTGGCGGGCAGCATCCGCTGCGCGGCCGCACGCACGCGCGCATCCTGCGGTGCCAACGCCTGCGCTTCGCGCAGTGCGTCATAAGCGCTGCTTCCGGGTGGTGAAAGCATGTCGCCACGCGCCTGCGCGTCGTCGAAACGCGCCAACAGGGCGCGCAGTGCCTGTTCGCGGCGTCGATGCGGCGTGGCCGGCGCGGTCAGCGCACGCTCGGCCTCGCGGGCCTGCGCCACCACCTGGCGTGACGCGGCCAACTGGCGTTCGGACGCACCGAACCCCTGCGCGGCATCCAGCGCCTGCCCGGCAAGGTCAAAGCGGAAATCGGCGGCCTGCCGTGCCGCCGATGCCAGCAGCGCCTCGACCACCTGCTGTCGCCCCTGCTGCGCGGCCGCATCGTCCGGACGCACCGCGAGCACCGACTGGAACGCGTCACCTGCGGCCTGCCAGCGCTGCCGGCGCAGCAGCTGCTGGCCGTCACGCACGCGCGCCTCCAGCGCAGCGTTCAACGCGGCCTCGCTGGCTGGGAGATCGACATGTCCGGCATCGAAGGCGCGCGCACGCTGCACGCGCGAAGCCGCCCCCGCCACATCCCCCTGCGCCGCCGCATCGCGCGCCTGCTGCAGCAGGTCTGAAAGCGCATCCTCGCGTCCTTCCAGCGCGCGCAGGTGGTTGGGCGCGCGCGCCAGCACCTGCTGGAACAAGGGCAACGCGCTGTCATCACTGCCATCCAGGCGCTGCGCCTGCAGCGCGGATTCGGCACGGCCCAGCAACGCACCGATCCCGGCGCCATCCTGCTGGTGCTCGCGCAGGCGACGCGCCACCGCATCGTAGTCGCGCTGCGGCACCTGCAGTTCGCGGGCCAAGGCCAGCGCCCGTTGTGCGGTCGCCAGGTCACCGGCATCCAGCGCCGCACCTGCCTGCCGCAACGCCGCGCGCGCGGTGCGCGCCAGGCCGGCGCGGGCCTGCGGACGATCACTGTCCAGCGCCAGCGCCGCCTGGTACCACTCGCGCGCGCCGCTGCCATCGGCTGCGCTCAGGCGGCCGGCCGCCAGCGCACGGTCGCCCCGGTCCAGCAGCTGCTCCACCTGCGGCTCATTCCAGAACCAGTTGGCCAAGGGGCGCCCGAACGCGACCAGTAGTACGAACACCACCACCGCCACCAGCAGCGCCCAGCGCCAGATGCGCCGCGACTGCCAGGCCTGCACCCACCACCAGCGGCCTTCGCGGCGCACGCGGCGCAGGGCGGCATGCGCGGCGTCCTCATGGTCGGGATGGCGGCTCATTCCGTGAGCGTAGCGTGGGTCACGTGAGGTCAGCCCAGACGCCGCGCGTCGCTGACGCCGGGCAAGGCATCCAGTTTCCCCAACAGCGTCGAAAGCTGGCCGTAGTCGCTCACTTTCAGGCGCAGGCGCAGGTGCGCACGGCCGCTGTTGCGGACGTTGTCGCTGTGGATGTCCAGCACGTACGCGTCCTCCTGCGCGATCAGGTTGGTGATGTCCTTGAGCAGCCAGCGGCGATCCACCGCGTCGACCACCACGTCCACCTCGTAGCCTCCGCCTGCCTGGCCCCATTCGACCGGCAGGATGCGCTGCGGGCTGGCGGCGGACAGCCGCGCCAATGCGGCGCAGTCGGTGCGGTGCACGGTAACCCCGCGGGTACGGGTCAGGTAACCGACGATGGGCTCGCCGGCCACCGGCTGGCAGCAGCGTGCCAGCTGCACCAGGAGATTGCCCACGCCCTGTACGGTGAACTTGGACTTGCCCAGGCTGTCGCGGCGCGCGGTAGGCCGTGGCAACGCGGGCACCGCCGGCTGCGTGGCGGCACGCTCGGCTTCGAGCAATGCCCGGCTGACCTGGTGCGGGCCGGTGTCGCCCAGCGCCACCTGGATGTACAGGTCATCGACGCTGTCGGCATGGAACTTCTTCGCCGCCACGGCCAGGTCCGCCTGCGCCAGCCCCAGCCGCTTCAGTTCGCGGTCGAGCAGGTCGCGCCCGGCCTGCACGTTGCGCGCCCGGTCCAGCTTGTGGAACCAGCCGCGCACCTTCTCGCGCGAGCGGTTGCTTGCGAGGTAACCGTTGGAGGCCAGCAGCCAGTCCCGGCGCGGGTCGGCTTCCTTGCCGGTGAGGATTTCCACCCGGTCTCCACTGCGCAGGCGGTAGGTGAGCGGCACGATGCGCCCATTGACCTTCGCACCACGGCAGCGGTGGCCGACCATGGTGTGCACGTGGTACGCGAAATCCAGCGGCGTGGCGCCCTGCGGCAGGTCCATCACCTCGTCCTTCGGACTCAGCGCATAGACCCGGTCCTCGGTCAGCTCGGCGTCCAGCGCGCCTGCCAGCTCCCCGCCATGACCTTCCTGCGACTGCTCCAGTAGCTGGCGCATCCAGGTGATCTTGCGGTCGAACGCCTTTTCCGCGCCCTTGCTGCCTTCCTTGTAGCGCCAGTGTGCGGCCACGCCGAGCTCGGCCTGGGCGTGCATGTCGTGGCTGCGGATCTGCACTTCGATGGTGCGCCCTTCCGGCCCCACCACGGCGGTATGCAGGGAGCGGTAGTCATTGGCCTTGGGCCGGGCGATGTAGTCATCGAACTCGCTCGGCACCGGTGCCCACAGCGAGTGCACCACGCCCAGCGCGGCGTAGCAGGCCGCCACGTCCTTGACCATCACCCGCACCGCACGGATGTCGTAGAGCTGCTCATACGCGAGCCGCTTTTTCTGCATCTTCCGCCAGATGCTGTAGATGTGCTTCGGGCGCCCGCTGACCTCGGCCTCGATGCCCTGCGCCAGCAGCTCGCGCGACAGCACCTTCTTGACCGACTCGACATAGCGTTCGCGCGCCAGCCGTGTTTCGTCCACTTCACGTGCGATGCGGCGGTAGGTCTCCGGCTCCAGGTGCCGGAACGCCAGATCTTCCAGTTCCCACTTCAGCTGCCAGATGCCCAGCCGGTTGGCCAGCGGTGCATGGATGTCGCGGGTCAGCTGGGCCAGCGCGCGGCGCTCTTCCTCGGGCAGCCTGTCGGCAGCGCGCATCCGCGCCAGCTGCCGGGCCAGCAGGATCGGCACCACCCGCAGGTCCTGGATGATCGACAGCAACAGCCGGCGCAGGCCTTCGCTGTTGCGCCCGGCATCGCGCCCGGCGTGCAGCGCCCAGACCTGGTCGGCCGCGTCCAGGCCCTCGAGCAGGCCGACCACGGCCGTTTTGTGGCTGCCCAGCGGAAGTGCGTCCAGCCCGGCACGCAGCCACGGCAGGTCGAACAACAGGGCCGCCAGCAGGGCGCTGTCGTCGGCCGACAGCAGGGCCAGCGCATCCAGGGTATCGGCCAGCACCGGCCAGGGGGCGGACTGGGCGTGGTCGGCATCGTCGGCCTGCCAGCGCTGCAGCAGCGCCTCGCGCACTGCGGGGGACAGCGAGGCCGCCGAGGGTCGGTTCAACAAGCCATCCAGGCCGGGGACAGAAGCGCGGTTCACAGCATCATGCAGACAAGATAGAGAGCCCTACACTAGCGCTGGTATCGTTGCCGGACAATCAGAACCGGTTCCATCGTGCATTCCTGGAGAGCTGCCATGCGTTTTTCCCGTCTTAGAGTGTTGGCCGCTGCGGCCGTCCTGCTGGCCATGGCCGGGCCCGCCCTCGCCCAGCGCGTGGTCGAAGGCGACCTGCAGCAGCAGATGTCCCCGGCCGAATTCAAGGCAGCTGGCCTGGACAAGTTGAGCCCCGCCGAACTGGCCGCCCTCAACGGCTGGCTGCAGGGCAAGGTGGCCGCAGTCACCGCCGACGTGCGTGAGCAGGTGCGCGAAGAAGCACGCGAGGAAGGCCGCCAGGAAGTCATCGTGAAGAACCGCGGCTTCTTCGACTTCGGCAGCAAGGAGCCGATCGTCAGCACGCTGCAGGGCGAGTTCCGTGGCTTCGGCAAGGGCCGCCGTTACGTGCTGGCCAACAATCAGGAATGGGAACAGACCGACGACACCACGCTCTCGGGTGTGCGCCGCACCGATCCGGAAGTGTCGATTGCCCCGGGCGTGATGGGCGCCTGGTACCTGCAGGTCAAGGGCACCAACACCCGCGCCAAGGTCCAGCGAATCAAATGACCCGCATGTCCCGCGCGGTTGCCGCGCGGGACATGCCTGTTCACGCCTGGCGCAGCGCCGCCACCCGCTGGGCCAGTTTCTTGGCCGAAATGCCGGTCCTGGCCCCCAGTTCCTGCGCGAACAGCGATACCCGCAGCTCTTCCAGGTCCCAGCGCAGCGCCTGCCATTGCGTGCGGTCGCGCAGGCCGCGCGCCTGCGCCTCTTCCAGGGCATCCAGGAACGGACGCAGTTCCAGCATCCGCGCCTGGTCACGCGGCGGATCGCGCTTGGCCCGTTCGCTGCGCAGGATCATCGCGCGCAGGTACCGCGGATACTGCGCCAGTGCTTCAGCAGGCGTCTCACGCAGGAACCCGGGATGGACCAGCGCCGCCAGCTGCTGTTCCAGGTCATCCAGGTTGCCGCGCGCCCAGCCCATCAGCGGTGCTTCCAGCAGCGGCTTGAGTTCGGCCACGTGCGCCAGGATGTTTTCCGCCAGCTTCAGCCGCGCCATCGCCTCGCCGAACAGGTCGCGGCCGGCGGCATCGCGCCGCTTGGCAAAGGCCGCCGGGTCGCGGATCTCGCCCAGGCCGTCGGCCAGCACGGCATTCATCGCCGCATCCACCAGGTCACCGCGCAGGCGTTCCTGCGATTCGATCGAGGCATACAGCAGGCCGGTCTTGGGCGGCACCGGCAGCTGCTTGCGCGCCTGCTTGGCCTTGTCAGCCAACGCGATATCCATCAACCGGCGTACGCCACGCGGATGCTGCTCCAACGCTTCGTTGCGGTCGGCGAAAATGCGCAGTGAGGCGGACTCACCGGCATCCACCAGCGCCGGATACGCCGGCACGCCGGCTTCACCGGGTACCTGCAGCGGAATCGGCGCCGCCGGGAAATCACGCAGCCCTTCGGCTGCCAACGCACGGCCAGCGCGTGCGGCGAATGCATCGCCGGCCTGCGCGCCGAAGCGGGCGCGCAGCGCCTCCAGGTCGCGCGAGGCGGCCAGCAACCTGCCCTGCGCATCGTGCAGGCGCAGGTTCATGCGCAGGTGCGGGTCAAGCGCGCTTTCATCGAAATCGATGGCCGCCACCTGCGCGCCCGTCGCGCGCGACAGGAACCGGGCCAGTTCGCCACGCAGGTCGTCGGCGCTGGGCGCGGGGAACGCCTCGGCGAAGGCACGACCGAAGTCCGGCGCGGGCACGTAGTTGCGGCGCATGGCCTTGGGCAGGCTGCGGATCAGCGCGGAGGCCTTGTCGGCCACGAAGCCCGGCGCCAGCCACGACAGACGTGCCGGGTCCAACGCGTTGAGCAGGTGCAACGGCACATCCAGGCTGACCCCGTCCTCGTCGCTTCCGGGTTCGAAGCGGTAGTGCAGCGCCAGCCGCGCATCGCCCAGCGGCAGGTACGTCGGGTAGCGCTCGGCATCGCTGCCCTCGCCCGGCAGCAGGTCGGCCAGCGTCCACGCCAGCGCGCGCTTCTTCTCCGGGGCCAGCGCCTTCCACCAGGTATCCAGCCCGGTGGCCGAGTGGATCTCGGCCGGAATCCGGTCCAGGTACCAGCGCGCCTGCCAGCCTTCATCGGCCACGATGCCGGCGCGGCGCAGCTTGGCTTCTTCTTCGCGCGCCTGCTCCAGCACCTTGAGGTTGTCGGCGATGACACTGGCGCGGGTGTTGATCTCGCCGGTGACCAACGCCTGGCGCACGAAAATGTCGTGCGCCTCGCCCGGGGCGATGCGGCCGTAGTGCACCGGCTTCTTCGGTGCCAGCACCAGCCCGAACAGGCTGATCTGCTCCGAGGCCAGCACCTGGCCCTGCGCACGCGACCAGTGCGGATCAAAGTGCTTGCGCAGCAGCAGGTGCGGCAGTTCGGCGATCACCCAGTCCGGTTCGATCGCCGCATTGGTCAGGCCCCATACCTTCTGCGTATCCAGCAGGGTGGCGGCCAGCAGCCACGGCGGCGGCCGTTTGGCCATCACCGAGCCGGGGAATGGCAGGAAGCGGCGCTGGCGCGGGGCCAGGAAATCGCCCTTGTCGCTGCGGTGGCCGATCTGGGTTGGCAGGCCGGCGATCAGTGCACGGTGCAGGGTCTGGTAGGCCGCGGCACGCACGCGCTCGCTGAAGGCATTGCGGGCCTCTACGGCCACTGCGGGGGCGGCCGGCACAACCGTGGCAGCCGGCGGTTCGGTCTTGCCCTCGCGGGCCAGGCGGGCGGCACGATGCTGCTGGCCACGGGTGGCCTTGGCCTTCTCGGCATCATCGCGAACGGGCGCAGGGGCCGACGAACCGGCCAGCAACGGCGCCATCGCACTGTCCAGCGGCTCTTCGCTCCAGCCGAGCTCTTCGCACAGCACCCGCAGCTGGCGGTGCAGCTCGCGCCATTCGCGCATGCGCAGGAAGCCGAGGAAATGGCGATCGCACCAGTTACGCAGCTTGGATTGGGTCAGGTCTTCGTGGGCCTGGCGATAGCCTTCCCACAGGCGCAGCACGCCGACGAATTCAGAGCGCCCATCGGCAAACAGCGCGTGTGCGTTGTCAGCGGCGGCACGCGCTTCGGGCGGGCGTTCGCGCGGATCCTGGATGCCCAGGAACGAAGCAATGACCAGCATCGGGCGCAGGCAGCCCTGCGCCTGCGCGGCGACCAGCATGCGGGCCAGCTTCACATCCACCGGCAGGCGCGCCATCTGGCGGCCGATCGGGGTAAGCCGGCGATCGTTGTCGATCGCGCCCAACTCGCCGAGCTGCTGCCAGCCATCAGCAATGGCGCGCTCGTCGGGGGCTTCCAGGAACGGGAAATCCTCGATCCGGCCCAGGCCCAGCTGCAGCATGCGCAGGATCACCCCGGAAAGGCTGGAGCGGCGGATTTCCGGATCGGTGAACTCGGCGCGCGACTGGAAATCCGCTTCGGAGTACAGCCGGTAGCAGATGCCTGCGGAGACGCGACCGCAACGGCCCTTGCGCTGGTTGGCGCTGGCCTGTGAAATCGCCTCGATATGCAGCCGGTCCAGCTTCTGGCGTGGGCTGTAGCGCTTGACCCGGGCCAGGCCCGGATCGATCACGTAGCGGATGCGCGGCACCGTGAGCGAGGTTTCGGCCACGTTGGTGGCCAGCACGATGCGGCGCTTGCTGCCCGGGTTGAACACCGCGTCCTGGTCCTTCACCGACAGCCGCGCGTACAGCGGCAGCACTTCGGTTTCGCGGTATTTACGCCGTTCCAGCGCCTGGTGCGCGTCGCGGATTTCGCGTTCACCCGGGAAGAACAGCAGGATGTCACCGCGCGGGTCGAGCCGGGTGATTTCATCCACTGCCGCCACCACCGCATCGTTGACGGTGCGTTCGCCATCGCGGCCGCCGTCCTCATCGCCACCGCCCTCGCCTTCCAGCGTGCGGTAGCGTACTTCCACCGGGAACGTGCGGCCTTCCACGCTGATCACCGGCGCATCGTCGAAGTGCTGGGCGAAGCGGGAGGTATCAATCGTCGCCGAGGTGACGATCAGCTTGAGGTCCGGGCGCTTGCGCAGCAGCTGCTTGAGGTAGCCGAGCAGGAAATCGATGTTGAGGCTGCGTTCGTGCGCCTCGTCGACGATGATCGTGTCGTACTGCGACAGCCAGCGGTCGCTGCTGATTTCGGCCAGCAGGATGCCGTCGGTCATGAACTTGATGCGGGTATCGTCGCCAACCCGATCGGTGAAGCGCACCTGGTAGCCGACCGTGGTGCCCAGCTCGGAGTGCAGCTCCTGCGCCACGCGGGTGGCCACCGCACGTGCGGCAATCCGTCGCGGCTGGGTGCAGCCGATCATGCCGGCCACGCCGCGCCCGGCGGCCAGGCACAGCTTCGGCAGCTGGGTGGTCTTGCCCGACCCGGTTTCACCCGCGATGACCACGACCTGGTGTTCGCGGATCAGCGCGGTGATGCGCTCGGCTTCACGCGCGATCGGCAGGCTGTCGTCCAGACTGATCGACGGCTGGTTGAGCGCCCGCGCCTGGCGCCGCTGCACCGACGCGTGCAGGGCCTGCTGGAATGCCGCCGCCACGCCGGCATCGGCCGGTTTGGCCCGCCAGCGCGAGAGCATGCCGAGCAGACGACCGCGATCACGGCTCATGGCCCCGTCAATGGCGGCCTGCTGCGAAGACAGGGACGAAGCATCGGGTTGTTTGATAGCAGTCATCAATCGGATCGTTTAGAACTTATGAGTACAACTGAAGGTTAGTCTGACTTATTGTGAAGGCCATCCCATCCAACACGAGGATTTCCCCCATGGCGAAGACCAAGACCCCGGCCAAACCCAAGGCCACCAAGCCCCAGGGCGCCAAACTGAAGCTGTCAGCAGCGGCGCCCTCGGCCCCGAACATTGATATCGGGATCAAGGAAGCGGATCGCAAGAAGATTGCCGAGGGCCTGTCGGCCTTCCAGGCAGACGCGTTCACGCTCTACCTGAAGACCCACAACTTCCATTGGAACGTGACGGGCTCGATGTTCAACTCGCTGCACCTGATGTTCGAGACCCAGTACACCGAACAGTGGGCGGCCCTGGACGACGTGGCTGAACGCATCCGCGCCCTGGGCTTCAACGCGCCGGGCTCCTACCGCGAGTTCGCCGCCCTGACCTCGATCGCCGAGGAACCGGGCCTGACCGACAGCGCGGACTGGCGTGAAATGGTACGCCAGTTGGTCGCCGCCAACGAGGCCGTGTGCCGGACCGCCCGCAAGGTGCTGGACGTGGCCGACGACGCCGACGACGCCCCGACCGAAGACCTGATGACCCAGCGCCTGCAGACCCACGAGAAGTACGCCTGGATGCTCCGCTCGCTCCTCCAGTAACGCCGGCCCCGTTCCCCCGATGCTCCATCGGGGGAATTCCGGACGGGGAACGCACCCCCCGGAACCGGTAAACTAGCGCGATGTCTTCCCGCCCCGCGCACGAACTGCTGCACCGCATCTTTGGTTACGACGATTTCCGCGGTCCGCAGCAGGCGATCGTCGAGCATGTCGCGGCCGGTAATGACGCGCTTGTGCTGATGCCCACCGGCGGCGGCAAGTCGCTGTGCTACCAGGTGCCTTCCCTGCTGCGCGAGGGCACCGGCATCGTCATCTCACCGCTGATCGCGCTGATGCAGGACCAGGTGGAAGCCCTGCGCCAGCTGGGCGTGCGCGCCGAATACCTGAATTCGACCCTGGATGGCGAAACCGCCGCCCGGGTAGAGCGCGAGCTGGCCGCCGGCGAGCTGGAACTGCTGTACGTCGCGCCCGAGCGGCTGCTCACCGGCCGTTTCCTGTCCCTGCTGGCGCGCAGCCGCATTGCCCTGTTCGCCATCGACGAAGCCCATTGCGTCTCGCAGTGGGGCCACGATTTCCGCCCTGAATACCGCCAGCTCACCGTTCTGCACGAGCGCTGGCCGGACGTGCCGCGCATCGCGCTGACCGCCACCGCCGACCCGCCGACCCAGCGCGAGATCGCCGAGCGGCTGGACCTGACCAATGCCCAGCACTTCGTCAGCTCCTTCGACCGGCCCAACATCCGCTACACCGTGGTGCAGAAGGACAACGCCAGGCGCCAGCTGCTGGATTTCCTGCGCGGCCACCGCGATGAAGCGGGCATCGTCTACTGCATGTCGCGACGCAAGGTCGAGGAAACCGCCGAGTTCCTGTGCAAGGAGGGCATGAACGCCCTGCCCTACCACGCCGGCCTGCCGGCCGAGGTGCGCGCGGCCAACCAGCGCCGATTCCTGCGCGAAGACGGCATCGTGATGTGCGCCACCATCGCCTTCGGCATGGGCATCGACAAGCCCGACGTGCGCTTCGTGGCGCATACCGACCTGCCCAAGTCGATGGAAGGCTATTACCAGGAAACCGGCCGTGCCGGCCGCGACAGCGAACCGGCCGAAGCTTGGCTCTGCTACGGCCTGGGCGACGTGGTGCTGCTCAAGCAGATGATCGAGCAGTCCGAGGCGGGCGAAGAGCGCAAGGCGCTGGAACGCTCCAAGCTCGACCACCTGCTGGGCTACTGCGAATCCATGCAGTGCCGCCGCCAGGTGCTGCTGGCCGGGTTCGGCGAAACCTATCCGCAGCCGTGCGGCAACTGCGACAATTGCCTGCAGCCACCCGATGCCTGGGATGCCAGCGTGGCCGCGCAGAAGGCGCTGAGCTGCGTGTACCGCAGTGGCCAGCGGTTCGGCGTGGGCCACCTGATCGACATCCTGCGCGGCGGCGAGAACGACAAGATTCGCCAGTTCGGCCATACCGAACTGAGCACCTACGGCATCGGCAAGGATCTTGATGCCCGCACCTGGCGCAGCGTGTTCCGCCAGCTGGTGGCCGCCGGCCTGCTGGAAGTGGACAGCGACGCCTACGGCGGCCTGCGCCTGACCGACGGCAGCCGCCAGGTGCTCAAGGGCGAGCGCAAGGTGATGATGCGCCGCGAAAGCCCCAGGACCCGCGAACGCGAGCGCGGCGGCCAGCGCACCGGCCTGTCGGTGCTGCCGCAGGACCTGGCCCTGTTCAACGCCCTGCGCGGCCTGCGTGCCGAGCTGGCACGCGAGCAGAACGTGCCGGCCTTCGTGATCTTCCACGACAGCACCCTGCGCAACATCGCCGAACAGCGCCCCACCAGCATCGACGCGCTGGGCCGCGTAGGCGGCATCGGTGGCACCAAGCTGTCCCGCTACGGCGAGCGGCTGGTGGAGATCGTCCGCGAAGAAGGCTGATGCGCGCGCGCCCAGCCAGACCCACGTCCAACGTTGAACCTGCCGTTCAGGCACAGGTGCGTGGTGCGCGCTTTGGCGCTAATGTGGCGCCCATGTCCGCCGGTGGCCTGCTCCTGCGAGTGGTATTGATGCTCAGCCTGTTGCTCAACGGGCTGAACGCGGCCATGGCCGGCCCCATGGTGCTGGCGATGGCCACGCCCGCCGCTGCCGAAGACGCACCCGCGCCGCCCTGCCATGGCCAGGAGCATGCCGCCCTGCACGGTGCCCCGGCCGAACCGCCGGCCCAGGCACCGGACGACGGCGAGCACTGCAGGATCAAGGACTGCCTGCGCAACTGCGCCCAGCAGCCCAGCCTGACCGTGCAGATCGCCTGGATCCCGGTACCGCCACCCCCGTCGCCGTTGCTGCTGCAGGTTGCCCACCCGTCCCTGCCCAGCCCGCCGCTGGACCGCATCACCCGCCCTCCCATCGCCTGAGCGCGCGTTCGCCACGAACGCCTGCGTAACGCGATGCCGTGCTGACGCACGCGCGTCCTGCCGGCACCTGCGCGTGCCCCTCGGATCCGATTCGGAGTTGCAATGTCATACCCCTCTTCCCCCGGCGCGGGCGCCCCGCCCGTACCGTCGCGACGCCTGTTCGTGCAGGGCCTGGCCGCCGGCGGCGTGGTTGCCGGCCTGGCAGGCGCCGTGCCCGCGCGCGCCCTGGCCAACGCCGCCCCCCGCGTGGCTACCGCCCCGCAGGTGCTCAGCGGCCATCAGTTCCAGCTGAGCATCGGCGAATCACTGGCCAACTTCACCGGCCGCACCCGCCCGGCGATCACCGTCAACGGCAGCCTGCCCGCACCGATCCTGCGCTGGCGCGAAGGCGACACCGTCAACGTGCGCGTGGCCAACGCCCTGCAGGGCCACCCCACCTCGATCCACTGGCACGGCATCCTGCTGCCGGCCAACATGGACGGCGTGCCCGGCCTGAGCTTCAACGGCATCGCCCCGGGCGAGGCCTACCAGTACCGGTTCACCCTCAAGCAGTCCGGCACCTACTGGTACCACAGCCATTCCATGTTCCAGGAACAGGCCGGCCTGTACGGCGCGCTGATCATCGACCCGCTGCAGCCGGCCCCTTACCGGTTCGACCGCGAGCACGTGATCCTGCTGTCGGACTGGACCGACATGGACCCCGGCGCGCTGTTCCGGCGCATGAAGAAGCTCGCCGAGCACGACAACTACTACAAGCGCACGCTGCCCGATTTCCTGCGCGACGTGCGCCGCGATGGCTGGAGCGCGGCCACCGCCGACCGCGGCATGTGGGGAAGGATGCGGATGACCCCCACCGACATCTCCGACATCAATGCCCACACCTACACTTACCTGCTCAACGGCACCGCCCCGGCCGGCAACTGGACCGGGCTGTTCCGCAGCGGCGAAAAGGTGCTGCTGCGCTTCATCAACGGCGGTTCGATGACCTACTTCGACGTGCGCATTCCCGGCCTGAAGATGACCGTGGTCGCCGCCGACGGGCAGTACATCCACCCGGTCAGCATCGATGAATTCCGCATCGCGCCGGCGGAAACGTTCGATGTGATCGTCGAGCCCACTGGCCAGGATGCGTTCACCATCTTCTGCCAGGACATGGGCCGTACCGGCTACGCCGCCGGCACCCTGGCCGTGCGCCACGGGCTCCAGGCACCGATTCCCGCGCGCGACCCGCGCCCGCTGCTGACGATGAGCGACATGGGGCATGACATGGGCGGCATGGGCCACGACATGAAGGGCATGGAAGGCGGCTGCGGCGCCAACATGGGCCATGCCGGCCATGGCAGCGCCGGCAAGGCACCGCGCCACGCGCCGAGCGAGAACGGCAACCCGCTGGTCGACATGCAGAGCGCGGCCACCGGGCCCAAGCTCGACGACCCGGGCATCGGCCTGCGCGACAACGGCCGCCAGGTCCTCACCTATGGCGCGATGCGCAGTCTGTTCGAGGATCCCGATGGGCGCGAGCCGTCGCGCGAGGTCGAACTTCATCTCACCGGCCACATGGAAAAATTCAGCTGGTCGTTCGATGGCATTCCGTTTGCCAGCGCCGAACCGCTGCGCCTGAACTACGGCGAGCGCATGCGCATCGTGCTGGTCAACGACACCATGATGCAGCACCCCATCCACCTGCACGGGGTGTGGAGCGACCTGGAAAACGCAGACGGCGAATTCCAGGTACGCAAGCACACCATCGACATGCCGCCCGGCACCCGCCGCAGCTACCGCGTGCGCGCCGATGCGCTGGGCCGCTGGGCCTACCACTGCCACCTGCTCTACCACATGGAAGCAGGGATGATGCGCGAAGTGAGGATTGAAGAATGAAGATGCTCACCGTCGCCCTTCTGAGCGCCATCGCCGGGCCGGCGTGGGCGCAGTCGCATGCGCACGCACACACCGATGCAGCACCCGCGGCTGCACCGGCCGCGGTCGACCATTCGAAGATGGACCACTCGAAAATGGACCATTCAACGATGGATCACTCGACGATGGATCACGCCGCCATGGGCCATGGCACCGCGCCGGTTGCTCCGCGCGAACCCATTCCCGAAGTCACCGACGCCGACCGAGCGGCCGCCTTCCCGCCCATCAACCATGATGCGATGGAGCACGCACCGAATGTGCACAGCCTGCTGCTGATCAACCGGCTGGAACACTGGGATGGCCAGCACGGCACCGGCCAGGCCTGGGAAGCCAGCGGCTGGGTCGGCAGCAACATCAACCGCCTGTGGGTACGCAGCGAAGGCGAACGCAGCGGCGGGCGCACGGAGTCGTCCGATCTCGAAGTGCTGTACGGGCGCAGCGTGTCACCGTGGTGGGACGTGCTGGTGGGCGTGAAGCAGGACTTCCGCCCGGCGGACTCGCGCACCTGGGCCGCGTTCGGCATCCAGGGCCTGGCCCCGTACAAGTTCGAAACCTCGGCGACGGCGTACGTCGGCGAAGGCGGACAACTGGCTGCCACGATGGAGGTCGAGTACGAGCTGCTGCTCACCAACCGCCTGATCCTGCAGCCACTGGTGGAGGCCACGCTCGCCGCCAGGGACGAACCCGAGCACGGCATGGGTGCGGGCCTGAACAAGGTCGAGGCCGGGTTGCGCCTGCGCTACGAGTTCAGCCGCCGCTTCGCCCCGTACATCGGTGTCAGCCACGAGCGCCTGTTCGGTGACACGGCCGATTACCACCAGGCAGCGGGCGAGCACACCCGTGACACCCGCTGGGTGGCCGGGGTGCGGGTCTGGTTCTGATGGCACTGCAGATCCGCCGTGCAACGCCTGCCGATGCAGAGCTGCTCTCTGCATTGGCCATGGCCACCTACACAGAGACCTTCGGCGACTCGTATCCGCCGCAGGACCTGCGCGACTTCCTCGACGCGCACTACTCACCCGCACCCCAGCGTCGTGAGCTGGAAAATCCGCTCAGCGCCGCATGGCTGCTGTTCGATGGCGAGCAGGCCATCGGCTACCTCGCAGCCGGGCCGAACAGCCTGGCCCATGCCTTGGCGACGGAAGGCGATATCGAACTGAAGCGGCTGTACGTGCACGCCAGCCACCAAGGTGGCGGCCACGGCGCACGGCTGATGGACGCGTTGCTGGACTGGCTGGACCAGCCCCGGCGCCGCACGCTGTGGGTGGGCGTGTGGTCGGAGAACTTCGGCGCGCAGCGCTTCTACGCGCGCTACGGCTGTGTGCAGGTAGGCACCTATGAATTCCCGGTGGGCGAAAGCCGCGACCTGGAATTCATCCTGCGCCGGCCCTGAGCAGGACCGGCACACGGATCGCGTGGACGATCAGAAATCGAACAGGTCGGACAGGAAGCTTTCTTTCTTCTTCTTGCGGTAGCCCTGGCCATCCCCATAGTGCTGCTGGCCGAGGTGGCGGGTGTCGCGGTGCTGCACCTGCGGGTGGACCTGCTGCGGCGGCGGAGGCGGCGCGGCGGCACGCACCGGGGCGGGCGCGGCCGCACCGGCCGAGCGCTCGATGATCTTGTCCAGCTCACCACGGTCCAGCCACACGCCCCGGCAATGCGGGCAGTAATCGATTTCGATGCCCTGGCGCTCGGACATCACCAGCGCTTGGGTCGTACATACGGGGCATTGCATCGATTTGGCTCCATTCGGGGTCAGATCCTGACTGTACCGTGGCCTACCTGACCCGCACACAACAGAACAACGTTCGGCTGACGGTTTTTGCACGATCCCCTCACCTTCTGCTGCCCATACTGCCGCGCCTTTCCACCCAAACCCTGCAGGGGAACCCGCGTCATGCTGTTGTCCAAGCGCCATGTTGCACCGCGCGTGCTGTTGATCGAAGACACCGAAGACACCCGTGAACTGAGCCGCATGGCGCTGGAAAGCCAGGCCTGCGACGTGGCCGCCGTCAGCTCGGCCGAAGCCGCCTTGGGCCTGCTGCAGGCCGGCGAGCGCTTCGACCTCGTATTCACCGACGTCTGCCTGGGCGGGCTGAGCGGGATCGAAGCGGCCCACCGCATCCGCCAGCACCAGCCCAGCCTGCCGGTACTGGTCACCTCCGGCCTGCAGCCGGACCGGGTCACCCCGCAGCTGGCCCCGGGGATCCACTTCCTGCCCAAGCCGTATTCGATGAGCGAGCTGCTGGATGCGATCCGCGCCTGCTTCGGCGACCAGGATGTGGATCGGGCGGCCTGAGCCCGGAAGCCGACAGGGCGCGCTGGCCGCGCCCTGCTTTCATCAGGATTTCATCGAGCCCTGCGCATCGTTCGGCAAGTGAACCTCCCTTGCCGGAATCCTGATCATGCAGACCCGATTGCTGCTTGGCACGCCCCTGCTACTCCTGGCCACGCTGACCGACGTGCGCGCGGATGACTTTGTCACCTGCGAAAGCCGCGACAACCGCTACCAGTCCTGTGCATTGCCCTACGCCGGCTATGTCACGCTGGACCGCAAGCTGTCCGGTGCCGACTGCCGCCAGGGGCGCAGCTGGGATTACGACCGCCGCAACGTCTGGGTCGACGACGGCTGCCGCGCCTCGTTCCGGGTGCGCGGCGATGATCGCCACCATGACCGCGACGACGACAACCATGATGCGAGGGTGGCGGCCGGCGTGCTGGTCGGTGCGGCAATCCTGGGCGCGCTCGTGCACAACGCCAACAAGCAGGACGAGCGCTACAACGATGACAACTACCAGGGCGCGCGTCATACCTCGTACGTGCCGCAGTGGATGGTGGGCGAGTTCGAGGGCTACAACCCGATGTACAACACCGACATCCGCATGCGCATCGAAGCCGATGGCCGGATGTCGGCACAGGCCAGCGGACAGAACCTGTCGGGCTGGGTCAATGGCGGCCAGCTCAACGTGGGCAGCAGCGTGTTCGACATCAACCAGAGCCGCGATGGCTTCGTGACCACCGAAGTGGGCGATCGTCAGAACGAAGTGCGCTACCGCCGCGTACGCTGAGCGGTGTGTTGGTGCCGGCCTGTGCCGGCACCCACTTCACTTTACCTGCCCGCCGCCTTGCAACTCAGGCGCGTGCCGTAGAACTCCAGCGTGGCCTCGCCCTGGTGTTCCCAGAACTCCACGCCCTCGCGGGTGTAACGGCTGCCACTGGCTGACGGTGCGGCAAACGCGATGGCCTGGTCGCGACCCAACCCGATGACCGCAACCTGCGGGTCAAGCTCGTTGTAGAACACCACCGAAAGCGGCTTGCTGGTGTCATCGCATTGATACTGCGTCGCGGCCGGTCCCGGCCCAGTGGCCGCCGCCAGGCGGAGCTCGACGATGCGGGTCTGGTACGACTCAAGCAGGCAGCGGTTGGCGTCCACCGCCTGCCAGCAGGCATCGCGGCCCTTGATCCAGCCGCGCTGTTCAGCGGCCACGTCAAGCTCGCCCGGACCGGTCTGCGCCGCCTTGTACAGCCCGGCCAGTTCCCGATCCAATGCGGACAACCGTGCGTCACCGCATACGGTCTTCTCCGCATCCGAGCCGGCCTTGGCGCAATCGAACGACGGGCCCTCGGAACCCGCCGCCGGCAGCGCGGCTGGCGCGGTGGCGGGCTTCGGCGATTCGGACGCAGCTTCGCTCGTGGCGGGTGCGGAGGGAGCTGCCGCCGTATCGGTCGGCGTGGGCTTGCAGGCCGCCAGCGCCAGCGCGCCCAGGCCGATCAGGACAAAACGGTTCATGGCACCTCCACAGCGCCTGCTACTCAATCTACCTAGTCTGCGCCATGCCGCGCTCAGGCGGCGTGTAAGTGCGCTATTCAATGGTGCAGTCATCGACGCGAGCGGTATCGGGCAGGACTTCGATACTGCCCACCGCCAGCTGCTCCAGGATCGTTTCCGGCCCGCGCCAGCTGCGCCATTGCAGGCCGACACTGGCGGCGCGCGCGTCGTGGATGCGATCCACCACCGGCAGTGACCATCCGCGACGGTCGTACTCGGCCAGCCATTGCGGGCACCGCCGGGCCAGGACATCGCGCGGGTGCGTCACCAGCGCCTCGCAATCCTCCCGCTGGAACGGCGTCCAGCCACTGACCAGGTAACGCTGGAACGCCGGGCCGTGATTGGTCAGCGCAGCCACATGCGCGTCCGCCACGTCACGGACATCGATTCCGCGATGCAACCGGTACAGCATCATGCGTTCCGGCGGCTCCGGAAAGCAGCGCGACATCCGGATCACGCGCACATCCAGGTCGGGTCCAGCGGCCTGTTCCAGCCACTGTTCGGCGGCCAGCTTGGAGCGGTGGTAAACGGTGCGGGGCTGGGGCGTGGTCTGCTCATCCACCCAGGTGCAGCGCCCCGGCACGATGGCGTGCCCGTACAGCGCGGTGGTGCTGGTGAACACCAGCCGCCGCACGCCCGCCTCGCGCGCCAGCATCGCCAGCGTGCGGGTGCCTTCCACGTTGATGCGCTGGAATTCGCTGTCGCTGAAAAGGCCCACATGCGGCGCGTGCAACGCAGCGGCATGGATGACCGCATCCACGCCTTGCAGGGCCTTGGCCAGCATCCGGGTATCAGTGAAATCGGCCACGTGACGCGTGGTCGCAAAGGGGCTCCGGTCAATGCCCACCACCTCGTGGCGGGCGGCCAGGGCGCCAAAGATGGCGCGACCTACCCGGCCTGAACTTCCTGTCAGGAGAATCTTCACTGGAGAGCACATGTCAGCGCCCGGGAGCTACCGGGATCGATGGATTGTATCCATCGGGAACACGCTCTGGCGTACAACGAGAATGACTCCGGTGGCGAGTGCTGCGTGTTGTGACGGAGGTCTTCGCCAGCAACAAAAAAGGCGCCTTTCGGGCGCCTTCAATCGTTTGATGCAGTGGTGGGCCGTGATGGATTCGAACCATCGACCAAAAGATTAAAAGTCTTCTGCTCTACCGACTGAGCTAACGGCCCATTGCATGCCCCGACTTCGCGCCGGGGGTGCGCATTCTAACCCATCTTGCGCCGCAGGCGTACCCCGGCGATCAGGCGTAACGGGTCGGGTCGGCCACGCCGGCGTCGGCGAAGCCCTGCGCGCGCAGGCGGCAGGCGTCGCAGTGGCCGCAGGCCGCGCCGCTGTCGTCGGCGTTGTAGCAGGAGACGGTCAGGCCGAAATCCACGCCCAGGCGCACGCCTTCACGCACGATGTCTGCCTTGCTCAGGAACTGCAGGGGCGCGTGTACCTGGATGCCCGCCCCTTCCACGCCGGCCTTGGTGGCCAGGTTGGCCAAAGTCTGGAAGGCGCTGATGAACTCAGGGCGGCAGTCCGGGTAGCCGGAGTAATCCACGGCGTTGACGCCGCAGAAGATGTCGTTGGCGCCCAGCACTTCAGCCCAGCCCAGCGCGACCGAGAGCATGATGGTGTTGCGTGCCGGCACGTAGGTGACCGGAATGCCCTCGCCGCCCGCTTCGGGCACGTCGATGTCGTCGGTCAGCGCCGAGCCGCCGATGCTGCGCAGATCCACGTTGACGGTCTTGTGCGCGACCACGCCCAGCGCCTTGGCCACGGCCGCGGCGGCGTCCAGTTCGGAGGTGTGGCGCTGGCCGTAGCGCACGCTCAGCGCATGCACGGCGAAGCCCTGCTCGCGGGCCATGGCGACGACGGCGGCGGAATCCATGCCGCCGGACAGGAGGACAACTGCGTTCTTCATGAGGGTGTTTCCGGTGGGTTGCGGGAAAGCCAGCACGCTGTCCCGCGCCGGTACATCAAGGGGCAACGAACGGGCTCAGCGGCCCGGTTCGTCGTCCCACAGAATCTTGTGCAGCTGCATCTGGAATCGGACTGGCAGGCGATCTTCCACGATCCAGTCAGCCAGCTCGCGCGGGCTGACCTGGCCCTTGCTGGGCGAGAACAGCACCATCGAGCGCTCGTTCAAGCGGTGCTCGCGGACCATGCCCCGCGCCCAGTCGTAGTCCTCGCGGCTGCACAGCACGAACTTGATCTGGTCGCGGCGGGTCAGCAACGGCAGGTTTTCCAGGCGGTTGCGTGCCATCTCGCCCGAACCGGGGGTCTTGAGGTCGACCACGCGCGACACCCGCGCGTCCACGCCGCTCACATCCAGCGCGCCGGAGGTTTCCAGCGAGACGTCCAGGCCGGCCTCGCAGAGCTTTTCCAGCAGCACCAGGCAGCGCTTCTGCGCCAGCGGCTCGCCACCGGTCACGCACACGTGGTGGACGCCCTGGGCCAGCACTTCGCGCACGATCTCGTCGATATCCCACCAGGTGCCGCCGTGGAAGGCGTAGGCGGTGTCGCAGTAGGTGCAGCGCAGCGGGCAGCCGGTCAGGCGCACGAACACGGTCGGCCAGCCGGCGGTATCGGCTTCGCCCTGCAGGGAGGTGAAGATCTCGGTGATCTTCAGCCGTGGCAGGGGCGACTGCACGATCTCGCTGGGGAGCGCGGCGGCGGCGGACAGGGGGCTGGTCATCTTGGGGGTCTGGTGTGCGGTTACGGAAACGAGAGCAGCCAGGCAGGGCCTGGCTCTACGGTGCCCGAAACAGTCGGGCCAACCTTTGATTATACCGGCCTTGGCCGGTCGGGGCCTCAGCGGATCTGCTGGCCGAGGCGGATGGCCTGCAGACGGTCCTGCGCGGTGCGCGCGGCGTCCGAACCGGGGTAGGTGTTGACGACCTGCTCCAGGGTGGCCTGGGCTTCATCGATCCTGCCTTCGCCGTACTGGGAAAGGCCGATCTTCAACAGGCCACCAGAGGCCTTGTCGTGGGTCGGGTAACGCGCGATGAGGTCGCGGAACTGCGCCTCGGCAAGCGGGAAATTGCGGGTGGCGTAGTAGCTTTCACCCAGCCAGTACAGCGCGTTGGGGGTGTAGACGCCATTGGGATAGAGCTCGAGGAAGCTCAGGAACAGCTGGGCCGAGTCGTCGTACTTGCCGGCCTTGAGCGAATCAAAGGCCACGTTGTACGCGGTGCGCTCATCGCCACTGGCGGCAAGGCTGCCCGGGTCGCCGTGCACGGAGGGCGGCCGCTCGGTGGCGGCCACTGCCGGTGCGGCGGGCTTGGGGGCAACGGCCGGTGCATTCGCGGCCGGAGCGGCCGGAAGGATCGGGGCCGAGCCACCTTCAATACGGTTCAGACGCCCGTCCAGGTCAAGGTACTGGTCCTGCGAGGTCTGCTTGAGCTGGGCGTTTTCGTTCTGGAGCTGCTCAACCGTGCTCTGCAGCTGCTGGATCTGCTGCCGAAGCTGGTTGACCTGGTTCAACAGGTCCTGGTTGGAGCTGTTGTTGTAGGCCTGCTGCTCGAGCGCGCCAACGCGGTCGGCCAGGCTCTGCCGCTGGGCCTGCGCCGGTGCGGCAGCCACGAGGGCTGCCGCAACGACCAGCATCAGGGATTTGATGCCGATGCGCATGGATTACTGCGCGGTGTAGACGATTTCGACGCGACGGTTCTGCGACCAGCAACCTTCGTTCGACTCGGTGCAGGTCGGACGCTCTTCACCGTAGGACACGACGGTGATCTGGCTGGCCGAACCACCGTTGGCCTGCAGCGCCGAGGACACGGCGTTGGCACGACGCTCACCCAGGGCCTGGTTGTAGGCGCGCGAACCGCGCTCGTCGGTGTGACCCTGCAGGGTCATGCGGGCCGACGGACGGTCACGCAGGTACTTGGCGTGGCAAGCCATCTGGGCCTGGAATTCCGGCTTGATTGCATCCTGGTCCAGGTCGAAGAACACAACGCGCTGGCGCAGGCAGGCGTCGGTGTCCAGGTCGCCCGGGCCGTACAGGCCGGAGGTCGACGGGCCGGTCGGCTGCGAGGTGCTGCCGGTGTCGACCGGAGCAGCAGGCTGTTCCTTGACCTTCTTGGAGCAACCGGCCAGAGCGGCCACGGACAGCAGGGAGACAAGCAAAACGCGGGTGGTCTTGTTCATGTAGTTACCTTTGAGGCTCCTAAAGCCGGATGTAGGGATGAATACGTGCGGATCTTAACACTCTGTTAGCGCTTTGTACGGTATGGCGACCAAGAAGGTTCGCGGACATCACCGTCGGCCAGTACCAGCCGCTGGCGCACGCGCGCATCAGCCGACACGGCATACAACACTCCACGACCACCCTCGCGGGCGGCATACAGCACCATGCTTGCGTTGGGCGCAAACGTGGGGGACTCGTCAAGCGAACCCGGCGACAGCGTGCTCCAGCGCGGCGAGCCCAGGCTGCTGTCCATCATCGCGATCTTGTAGGTATTGCCGCTGCCCTGCGCCACGACCAGCTTCTTGCCGTCGTAGGACATGCTCGGGGTCGCGTTGTAGTTGCCCTGGAAGGTCACGCGCGAGGCGCTGCCACCGCTGGAGGAGACCTGGTAGATCTGCGGGCGGCCGCCACGGTCGGAGGTGAAGTAGACGCTGGAACCGTCTGCGCTCCAGGTCGGCTCGGTGTCGATGGCGAAGTGGTTGGTGAGCTGGGTGAGCTGCTTGCTGCCCAGGTCCATCACGTAGATTTCCGGGTTGCCGCTGCGCGACAGCGACAGGGCCAGGCGGCGGCCGTCCGGGGAGAACGACGGGGCGCTGTTGATGCCGCGGAAGCTGGTGACCAGCTCACGGGCGCCGGTGGCGATGTTCTGGATGTAGATCGCCGAATTGCCACGCTCGAAGCTGACGTAGGCCAGGCGGTTGCCGTCCGGGCTCCACGAGGGCGACAGCAGCGGTTCGGCCGAACGCACGATGGTCTGCGGGTTGAAGCCGTCCGAATCGGCCACCATCAGCGCGTAGCGCATGGCATCGCCCTTCCCGCTGGCGGTGACATAGGCGATGCGGGTCCAGAAGGCGCCGCGCACACCGGTGATCTTTTCGTAGATGGCGTCGGCCATCTGGTGGGCGACGTCGCGCATGGCATTGCCACGGGCGGTCATCGCCAGGCCCAGCAGGCGCTCGCCCTTGGGCACGTCATACAGCTCGTATTCGACGCGGTAGGCGCCGGCACCGGCGTCCATGACCCGGCCGACCACGATGTAGTTCTGCTTCAGCGCGCGCCAGGTGGCGAACTGGATCTCGCCGCCGCGGGTGGGCTTTTCGACGATCTGCGCTTCGGGCAGGGTGCGGAACTGGCCGGAACGCTCCAGGTCAGCGCGAACCACCTGCGCCACGTCGGTCTGCGGGGCGGCGGCCGAGCCCTGGTAGGGCATGGGCACCACGGTGATGGGCAGCGCGGAGGCGTTGCCGCCGATGATGTCGATGTCCAGGCCCCTCTGCTGCGCAGCGGCGGCAAGTGGCAGGAACAACAAAGCCGCGAACACGGCAAACCAGCGAGGCATCTTCTTCATGGGCGCTCTATAGGGGGAAAACCAGAACGAGGGATAACAGCAGTGCGGTGAACGGTTTCGCAATCATGAACCAACCGGGTGTGAAATCCGAGTGGTCATGCCACGAAAAATCACGTGTCATTAACGAAACCGGGCACGGCCTGCCCGCCCGGGATCAGTTGTCCTGGGCGGTAAAGGTGAAGTTGAGCTGGCGCGAGAACACCTCTTCGAAGCCGCGGTACGGCAGCGGCTGGGCGTTGAGCACGGCGGCTTCGATCGAACGGCGGCCGGCTTCGTCGAACGGGCAATCCGGGCTGACCTTGGCCGAGTTCACGTTGCCGCCGGGCAGCTGCACGATCACGATCTTGCAGCGCTGGCCGAACGGCACGTTGTCCGGGCGGGTCCACGCCGCCAGCACCTTCTGCTGGATCGCTGCCGCGTACTTGGCCCGCAGGTCGTCGCTGGTACCGCCGCCGCCGGCGGCCGGCTGGGCGGCGCCGCTGGAACCGGCGGTGGACTGCCCTGCGGCGGCACGCGCGGCAGCCAGCTGGCGCAGCTTCTGCTCGGCGAGCTTCGCTTCCTTCTCGGCGGCCTCGCGGCGGCTGCGGATCTCGGCGATCTTCTTCTGGCGCTCGGCTTCTGCCTTGACGTCGTTGGCCTTCTGCTCCTGCTCGGCCAGCTTCTTCTTCTGCGCGGCCTCTTCCTGCTGCTTGGCCAGGCGCAGTTTCTGCTCGGCCTCTTCCACGCGCTTGCGCTCGGTCAGGTCAATCTGCTCCTGGCGGCGCTTGGCTTCCTGCTCCTGCTTGGCCTTCTCGGCCGAGATCGACATCGCGTTGACCGCGGCCTGGTCGACCGTGTCGGGCTGGGCGATGCGTTCCTGGGCGTTCTGCTGCTGCGGGGTAGGCGCGTCCTGCGGGCGCGGCTCGGGCAGCGGCTGTGGCGGCGGCACGGTGTCTTCTTCCACCGGGATCGGCTCGGCCACCGGCTCGGGCAGGTCAGGCAGTTTTTCCGAGGCGCGCAGCGCCTGGCGTGCCGCAGCGGCTTCCGAGGCCGACAGCTGCAGGCTGGCTTCAATGGCCGGGTCGCCGGCGGCCGCTTCGGTGCTGCGCTGGGGTGACCACAGCCAGGCGGCGATGAATACCAGCGCGAGCAGCACGTGGACCAGGATCGCCAGCGCGATGGGCAGGCCCCACTCGCCTTCCGGCTGGCGCTGCGGTGGCAGGGCTTCAGCGTGCATCGGTCGCCAGGCCCACCTTTTCCACGTTGGCGCGCTTGATCACGTCCATCGCCGCGACCACCTTTTCATAGGCCACGGCCTTGTCGGCGGCCACGATCACGCGCAGGTTCTTGTCCTGTGCGGCGAGCGCGCCGAGCTGGGCCTGCAGCTGGCCGGCGTCCATCGGCGCCGGCTCCTTGGCTTCCGGCAGCTTCAGGCTGAGCTGGCCGTCCAGGCGCACCGAGACAATCACCGGGTCCTGCTTGCTCTCCAGCGCCTTGGCCTGCGAACTGGGCAGGTCCACTTCAAAGCTCAGGGTGAGCAGCGGCGCGGTGACCATGAAGATGATCAACAACACCAGCATGACGTCGATGTACGGCACGACGTTGATTTCGGATTTGAGCTTGCGGCGCTTGCGGCGGCCGATGGCAGCGGTCATGGCGTGATCCTTGTGCTGGGCGCTTACTCGTCGCCCGCGGACTGGCGCTGCAGGATCGAGCTGAACTCTTCGGCGAAGGTCTCGAAGCGGACCGACAGGCGCTCGACGCGGGTGGTGAAGCGGTTGTAGGCCCACACCGCCGGGATGGCCACGAACAGGCCGATGGCGGTGGCGAACAGGGCTTCGGAAATACCCGGTGCAACCGAGGCGATACCGGCCTGCTCACCGCTGTTGATCATGTCGTGCATGGTCACCATGATGCCGAACACGGTGCCGACCAGGCCCACGTAGGGGGCGGTGGAACCGATGTTGGCCAGCAGCTCCAGGCTGCGCTCCATCTGATCCACTTCACGGGTGAAGGTGGTGCGCATGGCGCGCTGGGCGCCTTCGAGCTGGGCGCGGCCATCCAGCCGGCGCTTGTCGCGCAGGCGGGTGAATTCACGGAAACCGGCCTCGAAGATTGCCTCCAGGCCGCCCACCTTGCGATTGCGGTCGGTGGCAGCGCTGTACAGCTTGCCCAGGTCGGCACCGGACCAGAAGCGGCTTTCGAACTCATCGGCTTCGCGGTTGGCGGCGTTGAACACGCGCGCCTTGCGGAAGATGATCACCCAGCTGATGAACGAGCCGGCCAGCAGCAGCAGCACGATGATCTTCACCGGCAGGCTGGCCTTGATCATCAGGTCCAGGTAATTGATGCCACCGCCGTGCGCGGCTTGGGCGACGGTCTGCGACGCGGCGCTGGTGACTTCCTGCGGCAGCGCTTCGACCACCGTGGCCTGCAGGGCCAGGAGCATTCCGATCATCCGTTGTTCCTCAATATGCGGCTATTTGAATTACGTGGGGTTTCAGCGCGGCGTGGAGAACATCGTCCATGCCGCGCGGCTTGAATGTGGCAGCGTCCAGTGCCGCGATTTTCACCTGCGCGGTCAGCAGCGTTTCATCGCCGCGACACACCGCCTGGTCGAACACCATGCTGGCGCGCTTGCACTGCACCAGCGTGGCGGTCACCGCCAGCGCGTCGTCCAGCCGCGCCGGCTTGAGGAACTCCATGGTCATCGACCGGACCGCGAACACCAGGCCATGCTCGGTGCGGGTGCGTTCCTGGCCGTAGCCCAAGGCCCGCATCCATTCGGTGCGCGCCCGCTCCATGAAGGCCACGTAGCGGGCGTGGTAGACCACCCCGCCAGCGTCGGTATCTTCCCAATATATGCGTGTCGGCCAACTGAACCGCAGGTCAACCGACATCCGGCACCTCCGCGAACAGGTCGGCCGGCGGATTCTTCGGCTTCAGGCCCAGGTGGCGGTAGGCCTTCTGGGTAGCCATGCGGCCGCGCGCGGTGCGCACCAGGAAGCCCTGCTGGATCAGGTAGGGTTCGACCACATCTTCCAGGGTGCCGCGCTCTTCGGACAGCGCCGCGGCCATCGATTCCACGCCTACCGGGCCGCCGTCGAAGTAATCGATCAGCGTGCGCAGCATGCGCCGATCGAGGTCGTCGAAGCCTTCCGGGTCCACTTTCAGCATCTGCATGGCGGCCTGCGCCACGTCCTGGTCGATATGGCCGGCGGCCTTGACCTGGGCGTAGTCGCGCACCCGGCGCAGCAGCCGGTTGGCGATACGCGGGGTGCCGCGCGAACGCCGCGCGATTTCCGCCGCGCCATCGGCGGTGCAGTCGATGCCGAGGATGGCTGCCGAACGCCGGACGATCCTGGTCAGCTCTTCGGGGGTGTAGAACTCCAGCCGGTGCACGATGCCGAAGCGGTCGCGCAGCGGCGCGGTCAGCAGGCCGGCCCGGGTGGTGGCGCCGATCAGGGTGAACGGCGGCAGGTCGATCTTGATCGAGCGGGCCGCAGGCCCCTCGCCGATCATGATGTCGATCTGGAAATCTTCCATCGCCGGGTACAGCACTTCTTCCACCACCGGCGACAGGCGGTGGATTTCATCGATGAACAGCACGTCGTGCGGCTGCAGGTTGGTGAGCAGCGCGGCCAGGTCGCCGGCTTTTTCGATCACCGGCCCGGAGGTCACCCGCAGCGCCACGCCCAGCTCGTTGGCGATGACGTGGCTCAGGGTGGTCTTGCCCAGGCCCGGCGGCCCGAAGATCAGCACATGGTCCAGCGCATCGCCGCGGGCCTTGGCCGCTTCGATGTAGATCGACAGCTGCTCGCGCACGGGCGCCTGGCCAAGGTAATCGGCCATGCGCTTGGGGCGGATGCTGGCGTCGGTGGTGTCATCCTCGCGGGTGGCACCGGCGCCGATGATGCGGTCGTCGGTCATCCCGCGATTATGCGGCAAAAAGCGTGACGACCAACGGTCGTCACCTACCCGGGATCGAGAAAATGGCGGGTAGCGGCCGACCGTTGGTCGGCCGTCCAGTCAGATCTCTACCTGCGCGCCCAGCTCTACCAGGCGATTTCCTGGGATCCGGAAGAACCCGGTCGCCGGCGCCGCGTTCCGGTGCATCAGCGCGAACAGCTTGTCGCGCCAGATCGGCATGCCGCGGTTGGCGGTGGCCACGATCGTTTCGCGGCTGGCGAAGAAGGTGGTGTCCATCGGGTCGAAGTAGATCCCGCCGTGGTCGCACGAGCGCATCAGCGCCAGCGGCACGTCCGGGGTTTCCATGAACCCGAAGCGCACGAACACGCGGTAGAACTCATCGCCCACCGATTCGATCTTCAGGCGCTTGCCTTCCATCGCATACGGAATGGGCAGGGTTTCCACGTGCAGGAACACGTTGCGCTCGTGCAGCACCTTGTTGTGCTTGAGATTGTGCATCAGCGCGTGCGGGGCCACCGAGGGGTCGGCGGTGAGGAACACCGCCGTGCCCGGCACCCGTACCGGCGGGGCCAGCATCAGCCCGGGCAGGAAGGTATCCAGCCGGATGCCGTCCTTGCGGATCTCATCGCGCAGCAGCTCGCGACCACGCCGCCAGGTGCGCATCATGGTGAACAGCACGATGCCCAGCACTACCGGGAACCAGGCGCCCTGCAGCAGCTTGGCGCCGTTGGCGATCACAAAGCCCAGGTCGATGATGAAGAACACCACGCACAGCGGGATGATCCAGTAACGCGAGGTCGGCCACAGCGCGCGGGCCACCAGTGCCAGCAGCAGGGTATCGATGAGCATGGTCGCCGACACCGAGATGCCATAGGCCACCGCCAGGTTGGAGGAGCTGCGGAAGGCCAGCACCAGCCCGATCACCATCACCGCGATACCCCAGTTGATGCCGGGGATGTAGATCTGGCCGATGGTGTCGTGCGAGGTATGGGTGATGCGCATGCGCGGGATGTAGCCCAGCTGCATGGCCTGGCGCGAGACCGAGAACGCGCCGGTGATGACCGACTGCGAGGCGATCACCGCGGCCATGGTGGCCAGGATGATCATCGGGTACAGCGCCCACTCCGGCACCGCCTCGAAGAACGGGTTCTTCACCGCTTCGGGATTGTTGAGCACCAGCGCGCCCTGCCCCAGGTAGTTCAGCACCAGGCACGGCAGCACGAAGAAATACCAGGCGTGGCGGATCGGCTTGGCCCCGAAGTGGCCCATGTCCGCATACAGCGCCTCGCCACCGGTCACCGCCAGCACCACCGCACCAAGGATGAAGATGCCGTGCCAGCCGTGCTCCATGAAGAAGCGCAGCGCCCACATCGGGTTGAAGGCCTTGAGCACTTCGGGCGAATCCACGATGTTCCAGATGCCGATCGCGGCCAGCGAAATGAACCAGATCGAGGTGATCGGCCCGAACAGCTTGCCGATCTTCTCGGTGCCGAAGCGCTGCACGGCAAACACCGCCAACAGCACCACCACGGTGATCGGCACGATGAAGGCATGCAGGCCGGGGGCGGCCACTTCCAGGCCCTCCACCGCGCCCAGTACGGAAATGGCGGGGGTGATCACGCCGTCGCCGAAGAACAGCGAGGCGCCGAAGATGCCCAGGATGCCCACCACGTAGGCCGAGCGCGACCCGTGGCGCAGGGTGCGCTGGGTCAGCGCCATCAACGCCATGATGCCGCCCTCGCCGTCGTTGTCGGCGCGCATGATGATGGTGACGTACTTCAGCGTCACCACGATGTTCAGCGCCCAGAACGCGAGCGACAGCACGCCCAGCACGGTGTCGTGGTCGCTGTTGAGGCCGTAATGCGGCGAGAACGCTTCCTTCAGGGTATACAGCGGGCTGGTACCGATGTCGCCGAACACCACGCCGATGGCGCCGACGATCAGGGCCAGGCCGCTGGCGGCCGGCGCATGGCCGTGCCCGTGGTGGCCGCTGTCGTGCTGGGTGGAAGAGGTGGACATGGGACTCCGGGAGGGCGTCGGTCGGTAGGGAAAAAGGCCGGCGCGCTCAGCGCAGCGCGGCCTGCAGGGCCTTGCGGATCACGGTGGCGACATCATCGCCCTCGGCGTTGGCATCGCGCGCCATGCGCGCGGCCTCGACCGGCTTGTAGCCCAGCTGCTGCAGGGCCACGGTGGCTTCGGAGACCGGGTCGGTGGCCGGCGCTGCGCCGGCAATGGGCGCACCGCCGCCGCCAAAATTGGCCGCGCGGTCGCGCAGTTCCAGCACCATGCGCTCAGCGGTCTTCTTGCCGATGCCCGGAATGCGGGTCAGCGCGGTGATGTCACCGGCCTGCACCATCTTCGCGAACTCATCCACGCTCACCCCGGACAGCACCGCCAGCGCGATCTTGGCGCCGATGCCGCTGACCTTCTGCACGTCGCGGAACAACCGGCGCTCGCCCTCGCGCAGGAAGCCATACAGCGACACGCTGTCTTCCTTCTGCGCGTAGTGGGTGAACAGGGTGACCTCGCGGCCCAGTTCGGGCAGGTCGTAGAAGGTGCTCATCGGCGCCTCCAGCTCGTAGCCGACGCCGTTGACGTCGATCAGCAGCCACGGCGGCGCCTTGTACGCCACGATCCCACGCAGACGACCAATCATGCAGATGTCCTCATTTCCGTCCCCAGGCCTGGCGGGTGTTGACGCCCAGGCGCTGCGCGGTTGCCCTGACGTGGGCGTGGGTGATCGCCACGGCCAACGCATCGGCGGCGTCGGCCTGCAGCTTTGTTTTCAGGTTGAGCATAAGCCCGACCATGTGTTGGACCTGTTGCTTCTCCGCCCCGCCCCGGCCCACCACCGCCAGCTTGATCTCGCTGGCCGCGTATTCGTGCACCGGCAGGTCGCGCATGACCACCGCCGAGATCGCCGCGCCGCGGGCCTGGCCCAGCTTCAGGGCCGAATCCGGGTTGCGCGCCATGAACACCTTCTCGATGGCCACTTCGTGCGGGCGGTATTCCTCCACCAGCGCGTTGAGCCCCAGCACCAGCAGCTTCATGCGGTTGGGGAAGTCGTCGGCGCCCAGCAGCACCAGCGGCAGGTGGTGCACGTGCAGCACTTTGCCGGTGGGGTCCACATCAATGATGCCCACCCCGGTGCGTTGCGAACCGGGGTCGATGCCGAGGATGCGGATCACGCGTGGAACGTCGGGAGTCATCATGGTCCGCATTGTCCGCCCCCGACGTCGCACTTGGCGAGACGGGGCATGGACGTCAGGCGTAGGCGTCCGCGCCGAGGTCGGCGTTGGAGAACACGTCCTGCACATCGTCCAGGTCTTCCAGCATGTCCAGCAGCTTCTTGACCTGCAGGGCGGTGTCGCCCTCGACCTTGATGTCGTTGTCGGCGCGGAAGGTCAGCTCGGCGTGGTCCGGCTTCAGCCCACCGGCCTCCAGCGCATCCTTGACCGCGTGGTACATGTCCGCCGCGGTCAGCACGTCGATGGCGCCGTCTTCCGGGTACACCACGATGTCATCGGCGCCGGCCTCGATGGCCGCCTCGGTCACCGCGTCCTCGTTGGCGCCGCCGGCGAAGTGCAGCACGCCCATGCGCTTGAACATGAAGGACACCGAGCCTTCGGTGCCCATGTTGCCGCCGCACTTGCTGAACGCATGGCGGACATCCGCCACGGTGCGCACGCGGTTGTCGGTCAGGCAGTCCACGATCACGGCCACGCCACCGGGCGCATAGCCCTCGTAGCGGATCTCTTCGTATTCAACGCCTTCCAGCTCGCCGGTGGCCTTCTTGATGGCCCGTTCGATCACGTCCTTGGACATGTTCGAGGCCAGGCCCTTGTCCATGGCCACCCGCAGGCGCGGGTTGTTGTTGGGGTCGCCTCCACCGCCGCGCGCGGCTACGCCGATCTCACGGATGATCTTGGTGAAAATCTTGCCGCGCTTCGCGTCAGACGCGTTTTTGCGGTTTTCGATGGAAGGGCCTCTACCCATGGGTGTTTCCGTGCTTGCGTCAGGAACAGGGCGCGGATTCTACCTGATCGGCCGCCCTCACCGTGTTAGCCGGGACTCAGGCGGCGTGCGCGGCCCGGTCCGGGCGGAAGCAGCCATCACGCAGGAACGCGGCGGTCTGGCGGGCGGCGTCCGGGGAAAACACCAGCCCGCTGTGGCTGGCGGCCACCACGCAGTGGTCGGCCAGGCCCGGCAGGCGGGTCTCGTCCAGCGCCACGGTGCCGTCGGAGGCGTCGCCACAGGCACCCAGCAGGCTGCCCAGCCCATGCGGCACGGAACCGGCGATCAGGCCGACCTGCGCCCTGCCCTCCCAGGCCGGCAGGCCATCGAGCAGCAGTTCGCTGCTGCGGCCCAGTGCCAGCGACCAGCCATGCTCGGCCAGCGAACGGGCAGTGCCGCTGCCGCGCAGCGGCGAGCCCAGGCAGACCACCCGCGACACCGGCAGGTCCGGCTGGCGGCGCAGGGCCTCCAGCGCCACCAGCCCACCCAGACTGTGCCCGACCAGCGCTACCGGGCCGCTGTCCTGCAGCCGCTTCAACAGCTGCGGCACGGCCACGTCCGGGCCGCCGAACACGCTGGCGTAGCCGAAGGTGTCCACGCTGAAGCCACGCGCGCGCAGGCGCCAGGCCAACGGACCAACCCAGGCGCGGGCATTCCAGATGCCGTGCAGCAGTAAAACGGGGGGAGTCATGTGCTCAGCGTAGCCGGTGCGAAACCGTTCCAGAGGTAGCAAACGGTGCCATTAGACAAATGGACGAAGGAACGGCGGGTGAAACCCGCCGCCGTTCAGGTCGCCTGCGGCGGGCGGCGCAGGATGAATTCAAGGTCGCGCACCTGGCCGACCGGGAATTCGTAGGTGCCCACCTTGCTGAACCCGTAGCGGGCGTAGAAACGCTGGGCGCCGAAGTTTTCCGACCAGACCCCCAGCCACAGGGTGCGCGGGCCATTGCGCTCCAGCCAGGTCAGCGCGGTTTCCAGCAGGCGGCTGCCCCAACCGCAGCTCTGCTGTTCCTTGATCAGGTACAGCCGCTTGAGCTCGCCGTCGCCCGGTTGCACGTCCGGGTGCGGCAGGCCACAGGGGCCGGCGGCGGCATGGCCGACCGCCACGCCATCCAGCTCGAGCAGCCACACCGCGTAATCGGGGTGGGACAGGATCACGCGCTGGCGGTCTTCGGCGTAGGCCTCGTCCAGGAAGTCCTGCAGGTCCTGGGCCGGGTACAGGTGGCCGAAGGTTTCCACGAAGGTACGGGTGGCCAGCACCGACAGGGTCGGTGCGTCCTCGGGGCCGGCGCGGCGGATGGTGTACATGGACGGGTACGGGGCAGGCCTCAGGCCTGCGTCCCCTTGGCGGCGTCTTCCTCTTCGCCGTCTTCTTCGTCCTCTTCCTCGTACTCCTCCTCGTCTTCCTCGTCCTCTTCGTACTCTTCGTCTTCGTCCTCGCCCTCTTCCTCTTCGTCGTCCTCGTAGTCCTCGACGCCGAAGTCCTCACCGTCCCAGCGGCCTTCGCCATCGGCGACGAAGGTCAGCGCCATCGCGGCCGGGTTGGTGCCCACGCGCACCAGCCAGCCGCCGAACACGCGGGCGCGCTCGGTCACCAGGTTGGCATCGGTGCCTTCATTGCCCAGCTTTTCCCATTCCAATACGAACGCGAACTCGGTCATTACCTGGATCTCCTGAGCGATGTGACGGTGAGGGGGGCCGGCCAACGGCCGGCGCTACCGGGGGGGTGCGATCGGACGATCGCGGAATCAGTTTTTGCGCGGGCGGACCTGGATGTGCACTTCGGCCAGCTGCTCGTCCGGGATCGGCGACGGGGCGCCGGTCATCAGGCACTGCGCGCCGGTGGTCTTCGGGAACGGGATCACGTCGCGGATCGATTCGGTGCCGGCCATCAGCGCGGCGATGCGGTCGATGCCGAAGGCGATGCCACCGTGCGGCGGCGCGCCGAAGCGCAGCGCGTCGAGCAGGAAGCCGAACTTCGCCTCAGCCTCTTCCGCACCGATGCCCAGCAATTCGAACACCGTGCTCTGCATGTCCGAGCGGTGGATACGGATCGAACCGCCGCCGATCTCGTTGCCGTTGAGCACCATGTCGTAGCCGCGCGACACGGCGGTCTTCGCATTGGCGCGCAGGTCGGCGATGTCATCCACCGCCGGGGCGGTGAAGGGGTGATGCAGGGCGACATAGCGCTGGGCTTCGTCGTCGTACTCGAACATCGGGAAGTCGGTGACCCACAGCGGCGCCCAGCCGTCGGCGACCAGGTTGAAGTCCTTGCCGGCCTTCAGGCGCAGCGCTCCCATGAAGTCGGACACCTTGTTGTAGCCGCCGGCACCGAAGAAGACGATGTCGCCGTTACCGGCGCCGACGTGGGCGACCAGCGTGGCGAAGGCCTCTTCGCTGAAGAACTTGGCGATGGGCGAGCTGACTTCGTCGTTCTCGGCGATCTTGATGTAGGCCAGGCCCTTGGCGCCGTACTTGGCGGCGTGCGCGGCGTACTCATCGATCTGCTTGCGCGACAGGCTGGCACCGCCCGGGATGCGCAGCGCGGCGACGCGGCCATCGGCATCATTGGCGGCGGCGGTGAACACCGGGAATTCGCTGGCCTTGACCAGCTCGGCCACGTCCACCAGCTCCAGCGCGATGCGCAGGTCCGGCTTGTCCGAGCCATAGCGACGCATCGCCTCGGCCCAGGTCATGCGCGGGAAGCTGGCAGCCAGCTCCACGTCGACCACTTCCTTGAAGATCGCGCGGATCATGCCTTCCACGTAGTCCTGCACGTCGCGCTCGCGCACGAAGGCGAACTCCATGTCCAGCTGGGTGAATTCCAGCTGGCGGTCGGCGCGCAGCGCTTCGTCGCGGAAGCAGCGCGCGATCTGATAGTAGCGGTCGAAGCCGGCCACCATCAGGATCTGCTTGAACAGCTGCGGCGACTGCGGCAGGGCGTAGAACTCGCCCGGGTGCATGCGCGCCGGCACCAGGAAGTCGCGTGCGCCTTCCGGGGTGGCCTTGGTCAGGATCGGGGTTTCGATGTCCTGGAAGCCGTCGCCATCGAGGTGGCGGCGCAGCGCCTGCACCAGCTTGATGCGGGTGCGCTGCATGCGCTGCATTTCCGGGCGGCGCAGGTCCAGGTAACGGTACTTCAGGCGGGCTTCTTCGCCCGGGTTCTCGTGGGCGTGGAACGGCAGCGGCTCGGCCTTGTTGAGCACGGTGATGCGGGTGGCGACGATCTCCACCTGGCCGGTACGGATCTTGTCGTTCACCGCATGGCGCCTGCGCACCACGCCTTCCACCTGCAGCACGTCCTCGTAGCCGAGGCTGGCGGCGACCTTGAACACGTCCGCGTTCTCAGGCTCCACCGTCACCTGCACGATGCCCTCATGATCGCGAAGATCGATGAAGCACACGCCGCCCAGGTTGCGGGCAACGTCGGTCCAGCCGGCGAGGGTGACAGTCTGGCCAATCAGGGTCTCGTCGACCAGGCCACAGAAGTGGGTACGCATGGGGGTAAAGCTCCGCAGGAGATTGCCGGCGCCAGGCGGCACCGGTCAGCCCGTTATTCTGCGGCCGGCGACCCGATCGGGCAAATCCGGACGGTCACACGGGCTTAATACGACCCGTACCTATAGTCCGCGCACCACCATGCGCAAGGGGATTTGCCATGAACCGCCTCGCTGTCGCTTGTTTCACCGCCCTGCTGGCCTGCGGCGCCCCGTCGCTGCCGGCCCAGGCCCAGGTCAATGCCCGGGCCTACGCCCCGGAGAACCTCCGCACCCTGTCGGTCCAGGACCAGCAGCGGGTCATTGCCCAGGAATACGCCGAACAGTCCGGGGGGCGGCGCATCCCCGACGACCAGATGCGCTTCTACCTTGACCAGGTGAACCGCTCGTCCTGGGGCTTTTCCCGGATCAAGCAGGACATCGCCGCCTCGCTGGGCGGCTCCGGCGGCGGATGGAACCCCGGCGGCGGCGGCAACAATGGGGTGGTCCGCTGCGAAAGCAACGACAACCGCCAGCGGGTCTGCACCACCGGCTGGCGCAGCGCGCGCCTGTCCCGGCAGATCTCCGGCACCCGCTGCGTGGAAGGCAACAACTGGGGCTCGCGCAATGGCCAGGTCTGGGTCAGCGGCGGCTGCCGGGCCGAATTCGTCGAAGGCCGTGGGGGCGGCTGGGGGCCGGGTACCGGCGGCCCCGGCACCACCATCCGCTGCGAAAGCAACGACAACCGCGAGCGCAGCTGCCCTACCCCGTGGCGCAATGCCGCGCTGGTCCGGCAGATCTCCGGCTCGGCCTGCGTGCAGAACCAGACCTGGGGCATGCGCGGCAACGCCATCTGGGTCACCCGCGGCTGCCGCGGTGAATTCGCCGAATCGCGCGGCAACTGGGGCGGCGGCGGGGGCGGCAGCAATTACAGCGTGACCTGCAGCAGCAACGGCAACCGCCAGCAGACCTGCGCGTGGGATTCACGCCAGGGCCGGCCGGTGCTGCTGGAGCAGCTGTCTGGCAGCAGCTGTGTCGAGAACCGCAGCTGGGGCTATCGGCCGAGCATGGTGTGGGTCAGCAACGGGTGCCGGGCGAGGTTCGGCGCGCGTTGACGGGACCGCGGCCCGACCAACGGTCGGGCCCTACCGGCGCGGTTACTTGTTGGTCGGTTCGGTGTCCGCGCCCCAGGGCGCGGGCGGCAACGCGACGGGGTGCGCGAGGTCGAACACCACCTGGAACCGGCGACCACCCGGACGGGTGAGCTCGTACACGAACGTCTTGTCCGGCTCGATTTCCATCGCCCACGTATTGGTCACCGACGCCTCCATGCCGGCCTTGCGGAACATCGCCACCGAATCGGCATCCACCGGGAACGACTGGCGCTGCGCGGTGCCGGGCGGTGCACTGTCGCCACCGTACATCGTGACCGCGTCCGGACTGCCATCTGCATGGCGGTGATCGTGCTTGAGGCGCAGGCCGGTATCGGTGCGGCTCAGCACCCAGGTGCGCGAATGATCGTCACCCACATGGAAGGGAATGCGCAGCGTATGCGAGGCGTCATCGCAGCCGCGCACATGCATCACCAGGCGCTTGCCGTCGAACGGGTCAGGCCCGGCGCCCTTCGGCTCGTTGACGGCGATATGGCCTTCAAACGCCTTGCCGCAATGCGCGGCGACAGCAGCGAGAAACGCGTCGGCCGGGGCCATCGCAACATCGTGGGCCACGCTGTCACGCTGGCCACCACACGCGGCGAGCAACGACGCAGCCGCGAGCGGCAGGAACTTGTATACAGTCATGCGGACACCGTAGCCCGCGTGGGCGTAATGCGCAAATCCGCGCCAACCGCGACAAAGGATTAATCACGTCTGTGTTAGGGTCGTTGTCGTGACCGGTTCGCCTTCCCCACGAAGGTCGCACGCGTGTTGCGGCTGACCGCCCTGCTGACGGGAGTAGCGCTGCTGTTGACCGGCAGCGGGCTTCTGGGCACCTTGCTGGCGGTAAGCGGCGGTGAAGCCGGCTTCGGTGCCGGTACGTTGGGCCTGGTGATGTCCGGTTATTTCGCCGGCTTCTTCATGGGCACCTTCTTCGCCCCGTCGCTGATCGGCCGTATCGGGCATATCCGTGCGTTCGCCTTCTTTGCCGCCCTCGCCGCCATCGCGGTGCTGCTGCACCCACTGTGGCTGAATGCCTGGCTGTGGGGGCTGCTGCGCATCATCACCGGCATCGCGCTGGTGGGCCTGTACACGGTGATCGAAAGCTGGCTCAACGCCGAACCCGACCCGCGCCAGCGCAGCCGTGCGTTCTCGCTGTACATGGTGGTCAATCTTTCCGCGCTGGCACTGGGCCAGATCCTGCTGATGGTCAGCAACGCGCCGGCCATGTCGATGTTCATGCTGATCGCCATGCTGGTCTGCGCCGCGGTGCTGCCAATCACCGCCACCCGGCTCACCCCACCGGACGTGCCATCGGTGCCGCGCCTGACGCTGTCGCGCCTGTATGCGATGGCGCCGGTGGCCACGGTCGCCGCCGGGCTGTCGGGCCTGGCCATGGGCGCGTTCTGGGGCCTGCTCCCGGTGTATGCCGGCGAGGTCGGCCTCAACAATGACGGCGTGGCCCGCTTCATGCTCACCGCCATTGCCGGCGGCGCGCTGCTGCAGTGGCCGCTGGGGCATATCAGCGACGGCCATGACCGGCGCGTCGGGCTGGTGGCGCTGTGCCTGGCCGCCGCCGGCATCGCGCTGGTGGCCGCGATGCCGATGATCCAACAGCAGACCTGGCTGTTGTTCGGGCTGTTCTTCTTCTATGGCGGCCTGGCGTTCGCGCTGTATCCCTTCGCGGTGGCGCACATGCTCGATTACCTGCCGCGCCAGGACCTGCTGTCGGGCTGCTCCAGCCTGCTGCTGGTGCACGGCGTGGGCGCGGCGCTCGGCCCGGCGCTGGCCGGGGCGGCCATGCAGCAGTTCGGCCCGGCCGCCCTGCCCCTGTACTTCGCCGTGGTGCTCGGCGTGCTGGCCCTGTTCACCACCGCGCGCCTGCTCAGCTTCGACCGGCTGCGCACACACCCGGTGGTGTTCCGGCTGATGCTGCGCACCACGCCGGCGGCATTGGAATTGATGCCGGAAACGGACGTCGCTCCGCCGCCGGACACCCCTTCTCCCTCACCCAACGACACCGATAAGGAAGTGCATTGACTGTTTTGACACCCACCCCGTCCACCTCATCCCGCACGCCGGCGGCTCCCCCGGCCCAGCAACTGATTCTCGCCACCGACCTGGATGGTACCTTTCTCGCCGGCGATGCCGCCGCGCGCCACCGTCTGTACCGGCTGGTCGACCAGCACCCCGGTATCCGCCTGATCTTCATCACCGGCCGCGGCCTGGAAGCGGTGATGCCGCTGCTCTCCGATCCCGCCATTCCGCGCCCCGATTACGTTGTCTGCGATGTCGGCGCAACCGTGGTCGATGGCCACACCCTGCAGCCGCTGCAGCCCCTGCAATCGATGATCGACGCGCACTGGCCCGGCGAACAGGTGGTGGCCGCTGCGATGCGGCGGTTCACTGCACTGCAGCGCCAGGACGTCCCGCAGGAGCGGCGCTGCTCCTACTTCTGCGACCCGGCCACGCTGGCGCCGCTGCGCGCGCAGATCCAGGCGGCCGCGCAGGCACTGGGCTGCGATGTGCTGTATTCGGCCGACCGCTACCTGGACATCCTGCCGCCGGACACCGACAAGGGCCGCACCCTGGCTGCGCTGGCGCGCCTGCTGGACCTGCCGCGTGACCGCATCCTGGTGGCTGGCGATACCCTCAACGACCTCTCGATGTACACCGCTGGCTTCCGCGGCGTATGCGTGGGCGATTCAGAACCGGCGCTCACCGCCGCCACCACCGGGCTGACGCACACCTACCATGCGCAGGCGCCGGGCTGCGGCGGCATCCTGGAGGCGATCGAGCACTTCGCCCTGCTGCCGGCCGATGATGCGTGGCTGAAGCCGCCAGCAGTCAAGCGCGCCGAAGGCGCCGACCTGGTGATGCTTTACCACCGCATGCCCTTCGACGAAGTGATGGAAGACGGCGTGCTGGTGCAGCGCCCACCGCGCTCGCCCAACGGCATCATTCCCTCGCTGCTGAGCTTCTTCCAGGGCGGCCAGACCGGCTCGTGGGTGGCCTGGGGCATCGACGACCCCAAGCGCGGCCCGTTCCAGACCCATATGGCGGTGGACGCCGAGCGCTACCCCACGCTGACGGCCGCGCGCGTGCCACTGACCCGGCAGGAAGTGGACATCTTCTACAAGCGCTTCTCCAAGGAAGCGTTCTGGCCGATGCTGCATGTGTTCTGGGAACGCGCGCGCTTCCGCGAGGATGACTGGCAGGTGTTCCTGGAGGTCAACCGGCGCTTCGCCGAAGCCACCGCCGCCGAAGCCGCACATGGCGCCACCGTGTGGATCCACGACTACAACCTGTGGATGGTGCCGGCCACCCTGCGCGAGCTGCGCCCTGACCTGAAGATCGCCTTCTTCCACCACACCTACTTCCCATCGGCTGATGTGTTCAACGTGGTGCCGTGGCGCCGCGAGATCATCGGCAGCCTGCTCTGCTGCGATTACATCGGCTTCCACATCCCGCGCCAGGTGGAGAACTTCGTGGATGTGGTGCGCGGTGCGATGCCCGCGGAACGGTTGTCCTGGGAAAGCTGCGCGCCACGCTTCCTGACCTATGGCTGCGCGGTCGGGCTGGATACCATGACCACGCGCATCCGGGTCGGCGACCGTGAGGTGGCACTGGGTGCGCACCCGGTCGGCACGGATCTGCGCCGCATCCACGATGTGCTGGCCCGGCCCAGCGTGCGCAACGACATCTTCAAGCTGCGCCGTGAGATCGGTGCGCGCAAGCTGGTGCTGTCGGTGGAGCGGCTGGATTACACCAAGGGTACGCTGGCCAAGCTGGAAGCGTTCGAGCGCTTGCTGGAGCAGCATCCGGACCGCCAGGGCAAGGTCACTTTGTTGATGGTGTGCGTGCCGGCCGCGCGCGAGATGACCGTGTATCGCACGCTGCAGAACCAGATCGAACAAGCGGTGGGCCGTATCAACGGGCGTTTCTCGCGGCTGGACTGGACCCCCGTGCGCTTCTTCGCACAGGCACTGCCGTTCGAAGAGGTGGTGGCGCATTACGCGGCCGCGCAGGTGATGTGGATCACCCCGCTGCGCGATGGCCTGAACCTGGTGGCCAAGGAGTTCGTGGCCACCCATGGCATCGAAGGCAGCAATGGCGTGCTGGTGCTGAGCGAGTTCGCAGGTGCGGCGGCCGAGCTGAAGGGTGCGGTGCTGACCAACCCGCATGATCCGGCCGATCTGACCGCCGGGCTGCTGCAGGCGCTGTCGATGCCGGAAGAGGAGGCAGGCGGGCGCATGCGCCAGTTGTTCGGCAGCGTGGAGTATTACGACGTGGACCGCTGGGGGCGCGAGTTCCTTGGTGCGGTCAAGGAAACCGGCAACGCCTGACGCCACAGTGATCAGCGCGCGTGCGCGCTGATCATTTTCTCGGCGGTCACCGCCACCTGGCGCAGCGTGTCGTTGCGCCCGGCATCATCCACCGTGGCACCCTGCAGGTAGCTGGCCAGCACCCACGGGGCGCCGCCGGCCAGTGGCCACAGGATGGCGATGTCGTTGGTGGTGTCCTCGCCATTGCTGCCGGTCTTGTCGCCCACCCGCCACGCCGGCGACAGCCCGGCACGCAGCCGCGCATCACCGGTTTCGTTGTCGATCAGCCAGTCGGCCAGCTGCAGCCGCGAGGCTGGCGTGAGCACCTCCCCCAGCACGAACCGCTGCAGGCTGGCGGCCATCGCGGCGGGGCTGGTGGTATCGCGCGGATCGTCGAGCGCGAACCGGTTCATGTCCGGCTCCAGGCGATCGTTGCGGGTCACCGCATCGCCATTGGCGCGCAGGAACGCAGTCACCCCGGCCGGCCCGCCGACCACCCCCAACAGCAGGTTCGCCGCCGGGTTGTCGCTGGTGACCATGGTCGCGCGGCACAGATCGCGCACGGTCAGGTCCTTGCCCACGTGGCGTTTGGTCACCGGTGCGTGGGAGAGCATGTCCTGCTGGCGCACCGGCAGCCGCCGGTCCAGCGACAGGGTGCCCTGGTCGGCCAGATGCAGCACCGCCGCCGAGAGCGCGAACTTGAAGGTGCTGCACATCGGGAAGCGCTCGTCCTGGCGATGGCCGATGCGGCGGCCGCTGGCCGTGTCGAGCAGGGTCACGCCCAGACGCCCGCCACTGGCTTTTTCCAGGGCGGCGAAATCGGCTGCCTGCGGCTTGTCACCCGCCAGCGCGGTCGGCGGGGTCTTGGCCAACACGGTGGCGGCCAAGGCGGAAGCTGCGGCGGCACCGGTCATCTGGAGGAACTGGCGGCGGGCGAGCATGGGGCATCTCCGGGGCTGGGAAGTGGCCATGGAAGCATTTCGGGCCACAGGCCACCAGCGAGTATTCTCAGCAGGAGACATGAGCAGGATTGATGGCATGGTGGCAACGGCAGGGTGATCCCGCATGGCGCGCCGCCTTTGGTGGCACGGACCGTGCCGGCGTTACCATTACCCATCAAGATTCCTCACGACTCGCCCATGCTTCGTCCCCAGCTCCCGCTCAACGCGTTGCGTGCCTTCGAGGCCGCCGCGCGCCATCAGAACTTCACCCGCGCCGCGCTGGAGCTGTGCGTGAGCCAGGCTGCGCTGAGTCACCAGATCCGTGGGCTGGAAGAGCGGCTGGGAGCGGTGTTGTTCCACCGGCTGCCGCGAGGGGTGGCGCTGACCGACGAAGGGGCTCGCCTCTACCCGGTGCTCAACGAGGCCTTCGACCGTATCGCGGTCAGCCTGGACCGTTTCGTCGGCGGGCATTTCCGCGAAGTGCTCGGAGTCGGCGTAGTGGGCACGTTCGCCACCGGTTGGCTGCTGCCGCGGCTGGCCGATTTCAACGCGCGGCACCCGGATATCGAGCTGCGCCTGCAGACCCACAACAACCGCATCGACCTGGCCGGCGAAGGGTTGGACCTGGCGATCCGCTTCGGCGATGGCGACTGGCAGGGCCAGGTGTGCACCCCGGTGCTGGCGGCGCCGTTCGCACCGGTGTGCGCGCCGGCACTGGCGCGGACGCTGCGGCAGCCGCGCGACCTGGCCAGCGTGGCACTGCTGCGCTCCTACCGCAGCGATGAGTGGCCGCAGTGGCTGCAGGCCGCTGGCGTGGGCGAGCTGGAGGCGCGCGGGCCGGTGTTTGATTCGTCGTTGACGCTGGCCAGCGCGGCCGCCGCCGGTGCCGGCGTGGCGTTGCTGCCATTGAGAATGTTCGAACAGGACCTGGCGCAGGGACGGTTGGTGCAGCCGTTCGCGCAGACGCTGGAGCTGGGGAGTTATTGGCTGACGCGGTTGCGTTCGCGGGCGGAAAGCGAGGCGGGGAAGCGTTTCAGGACCTGGTTGGAAGCGCAGGCGTAGGGACACGCCATGCGTGTCCGGGTTTCGTTCGGGCATTCCGTGGACACGCATGGCGTGTCGCTACGCAGGCATGTCTGTGCCGACCAACGGTCGGCACGGGCCTTCAGGCCATCAGTTCCATCCACGCGGCTTCGGCTTTTTCCAGCTGCTGCGCGGTGGTTTCGCGGTCGCGGCCGAGCACCGCCATGCGGGTGGCGTCGGCGTAGTTGACCGGGTCGGCCAGCTGGCGGTCCAGCTCGGCCAAGCGGCCTTCCAGCTCGTTGACCTTGGCTTCGGCGCTGGCCAGCTTGACCGGGTTGACGGTCTTCTTCGGCGGCAGCGGCGGGGTCGGCGGCACCGGCTCCGGCGCGGCAGCCGCCATCTTTTGCTTGGTGCCCTGCGCGGCCGGGCGCGAACGCAGCCACGCTGCATACTCGTCCAGGTCGCCGTCGAACGGCTCCACCACTCCGTCGGCCACGCGCCAGAAGGTGTCGCAGACCAGGCCGATCAGGTGGCGGTCGTGCGAGACCATCACGATCGCCCCTTCGAAGGTCGCCAGCGCTTCGGCCAGCGCTTCGCGCATTTCCAGGTCAAGGTGGTTGGTCGGTTCGTCGAGCAGCAGCACGTTCGGCTGCTGCCAGGCAATCATCGCCAGCGCCAGGCGCGCGCGCTCACCACCGGAGAAACCATCCACCGGCTCGAACGCCCGGTCGCCGGCGAAGTTCCACTTGCCGAGGAAATCGCGGAAGGACTGGTTGCTGCCATCCGGGGAGATGTCCCGGAAGTGGTCCATCGGCGACTGGCCTTCATGCAGCGACTCCACCGTGTGCTGGGCGAAGTAGCCGATGCGCAGGTCCGGGTGCGCCGAGCGATCGCCGGCCACCGGGTCCAGCTCACCGACCAGGGTCCGCACCAGCGTGGTCTTGCCCGCGCCGTTGGGACCCAGCAGGCCGATGCGCTGCCCCGCCTCCAGGCCGAAGCCCACGTTGTGCAGGATCACCGCGTCCGGGCTGTAACCGGCCTCCACATCGTTGAGGCGGATCAGCGAGAACGGCAGCTTGGCCGGCGGCGCGAACTCGATGCGGAACTCGCGCTCGGCACGCACCGCTTCGGTGCCGGTCAGTTTGGCCAGGCGCTTCATGCGGCTCTGTGCCTGCGTTGCCTTGCTGGCCAGCGCCTTGAACCGGTCGATGAAGCTCTGCAGGTGGGCACGCTCGGCCTGTTCCTTTTCGTGCGCGATCTGCTGCTGGCGCAGCTGTTCGGCGCGCTGGCGCTCGAAGTCGGTGTAGCCGCCCGGGTACAGCTTGGCGCCGCCGCCATGCAGGTGCAGGGTGTGGGTGGCCACGTTGTCGAGGAACTCGCGGTCATGCGAGATCAGCAGCAGCGTGCCCGGGTACTTCAACAGCCACTGTTCAAGCCAGAACACCGCGTCCAGGTCGAGGTGGTTGGTCGGTTCGTCGAGCAGCAGCAGGTCGCTGGGCATCATCAGCGCGCGCGCCAGGTTCAGTCG
This sequence comes from Stenotrophomonas sp. GbtcB23, assembly GCF_019091045.1. Taxonomy (NCBI): domain Bacteria; kingdom Pseudomonadati; phylum Pseudomonadota; class Gammaproteobacteria; order Lysobacterales; family Lysobacteraceae; genus Stenotrophomonas; species Stenotrophomonas sp. GbtcB23. The sequence goes on from NZ_JAGXKC010000030.1 coordinate 43,649, forward strand.
TGCGCGCCAGCCACCGGAGAACGTCGCCACCGGCCGTGAATGGGTGTCGGACGGGAAGCCCAGGCCATGCAGCAGCTTGCCCGCACGGGATTCGGCATCGTACGCACCGATCTCGGCCATCTTCTGGTGCGCATTGGCCACCGCTTCCCAGTCCTCGCGCGCGGTCGCCTCGGCTTCCTCGCGCAGCACGGCTGCCACTTCGGTGTCGCCTTCCAGCACGAACTGCAGCGCCGGGTCCTGCAGCGCCGGGGTTTCCTGGGCCACGCTGGCGATGCGGATCTTGCCGGGCAGGTCCACATCGCCCTTGTCGGCCTCCAGCTCGCCCTGCACGGCCGCGAACAGGCTGGACTTGCCGGCCCCGTTGCGGCCGACCACGCCTACGCGGTAGCCCGCATGCAGGGTCAGGTCGACATTGGACAACAGCAGCCGCTCGCCGCGGCGCAAGGCGAAGTTACGAAGGGAAATCATCTGGGGGGTCCATATAACGGAATGGAATGTGCTGGTGAGCACCTTTCCTGCGACGCAATTCTAGCGTTAACGAATACTTGACGCGCCCCGGGATGCGCGGCAGGCCTCGTCTCTCTCCCACGAACCTGCCTGCGCTTTCCCCGGGACCCTTCCCCGCCTGATTGACCGAATCTTGCTAAACCGTTGCTTTTGCAACGTTTTTTCAATTTGACAGCCAATAAAAATACCGTTAATCCGTTAATTGCGCACCGCAACACCCGCCCTCGCTGACCCGCTTTCCCGCAGTCGTGATGTCGCCCGGTGCCGCCTCGTCCCAACCGGAGCCACATCCTGATGAACCGCAAGACCCGTACGCTTGCCGCCGCTGTCGCCGTCGCCCTCGGGGCCTCCGCCTTCAGTGTCGCCGCCCAGGACGCCCCTGCCCGCGCCACCGCCAACACCCTGGACACGGTCATCGTGACCGGCACCCGTGTGGCCGACCGTACCGTGGCCGAGTCGCAGTCGCCGATCGACATCATCACCCCCGAGGCGCTGCAGTCCACCGGCACCACCGAACTGGCCACCGCGCTGGCGCGTGCCCTGCCCTCGCTGAACTTCCCGCGCCCGGCGCTGACCGATGGCACCAGTGGCATCCGCCCGGCGCAGCTGCGCGGCCTGTCCCCGGACCAGGTATTGGTGCTGGTCAACGGCAAGCGCCGCCACACCTCGGCCCAGATCAACGTCAACGGCAGCATTGGCCGCGGCTCGTCCGCGGTGGACATCAACGCCATTCCGATCGCCTCCATCGAGCGCGTCGAAGTGCTGCGCGACGGCGCCTCGGCGCAGTACGGCTCGGACGCCATCGCCGGCGTGATCAACATCGTGCTCAAGGGCTCCAGCGCGGGCGGCAGCCTGGCCCTGGATGCCGGCCAGTACTCAGCCGGCGACGGCAACAAGTACCAGCTCTCCGGCGATACCGGCATCGGCTTCGCCGACGGCCGCGGCAGCGTGCACGTGGCCGGCCAGATCACCCAGCAGGACGAAAGCAACCGCGCCGGGCCCTACCAGGGCTCCACGCCGAACACCGGCAACTTCCCCAGCGTGGGCCAGACCACCTTCGTGGTCGGCGACCCGCAGGTGGATGCCACCGCCGCCTCGGCCAATGCCAGCTTCCAGTTCAGCGACCACGTCTCGGCCTACGCCACCGCGCTGGCCAGCAACCGCGACATCACCTCGTTCGCGTTCTACCGCTCGCGCACCAACAGCGGCCAGGGCGCGCTGCTGGCGCAGACCTACCCGGACGGCTTCGTGCCGGAAATCAACCAGTACTCGAAGGACCGTTCGCTGGTGGCCGGCGTGAAGGGCGACACCGAAAGCGGCTGGACCTGGGACGTGAGCTACAACCACGGCACCAACAAGATCGACTTCCACACCCGCAACAGCATCAACTACGCGTTGGGCGTGGACAGCCCGCGTTCGTTCTACGCCGGCGCGCTGGAATACACCCAGGACATCGGCAACGTGGACATCACCAAGCAGCTGGACTGGGGCCTGGCCTACCCGGTCACGCTGTCCTTCGGCGGTGAGTACCGCCGCGAGAAGTGGGAACAGAGCGCGGGCGAGCCCAATTCCTACTTCGGCACCGGTGCGCAGGGCTTCGGCGGCTTCACCCCGCTCAATGCCGTCGATGCCGACCGCGACAACTACGCCGTCTACGCCGGCCTGGAAGCGGACCTGACCGACAAGTTCTCGGCCGGCGTCACCGGCCGCTATGAGGATTACTCGGACTTCGGCGACAAGTTCTCCGGCAAGCTGTCGGCCCGCTACGCGTTCACCGACAAGGTCGCGCTGCGTGCCACCGCCTCGTCCGGCTTCCGCGCCCCGTCGCTGGCCCAGCAGAGCTACCAGGCGGTGACCAGCACCATCGTCAACGGCGTGTTCGTCGAACGCGGCACCTTCCCCACCACCAGCACCGCCGCGCAGGCGCTGGGCGCCAGCCCGCTGAAGGCCGAAAGCTCCACCTCCTACAGCGTGGGCCTGGTGGTGCAGCCGATCGACCGCCTCTACCTGACCGTGGATGCGTACCAGATCGACATCGACGACCGCATCATCCTGTCCACCAACATCACCACCAACGCTGCCACCAATGCGCTGCTGGCCGACCTGGGCCTGCCGCAGGTCACCGCGTTCTCGTACTTCACCAACGGCGTGGATACCCGCACCCGCGGCGTGGACGCGGTGTCCAGCTACACCATCCCGTTCAGTGCCAGCTCGCTGGAACTGACCGCGGCCTACAGCTACAACGACACCGAGGTGAAGAAGTTCATCGCCTCCCCGGCCGTGTTCGGCTCGCTGGGCCTGACCCAGTCGCTGATCGGCCGCGATGAAGTGGGCCGCATCGAAGACAGCTACCCGCGTGACAAGACCATCCTGAGCGGCACCTGGCGTTCGGACCACTGGGACCTGAACCTGGCCGCCACCCGCTACGGCTCATTCACGGTGCGCAATTCAGCCACCCCGACCCGCGACCAGACCTACGATGCCTCGTGGGTGCTCGATGCCTCGGTGGCCTACAGGCCCAACGAGAACTGGACCCTGACCCTGGGTGCGGACAACCTGCTGGACGAGTACCCCGACCGCACCTTGGACCTGCAGAACTCCACCTGGGGCATGCTCCCATACAGCAACTACTCGCCGTACGGCTTCAACGGCGCTTACGTCTACGGTCGCGTGACCTACAAGTGGTAATGATCGGCTGACACCGGATCCGGCAGGCCGCAGCGCGGTTTGCCGGATCGGGCCGCATCGGTGAAAATCGGGGCATCCCCCAAGTTGCGAGCCCCGATGCACCATGACACCGACCTGATCAACATCGTCGCCGTTGGCCTTGGGCTCGCCTTCATCCTGGGTGCGCTGGCCAACAAGCTGCGTTTGTCTCCGCTGGTCGGTTACCTGGTTGCGGGCATCTGCGTAGGACCGTTCACTCCCGGCTTCGTCGCCGACCAGGCGCTGGCCAACCAGCTGGCCGAAATCGGCGTGATGCTGCTGATGTTCGGTGTCGGCCTGCACTTCTCATTGAAAGACCTGATGGCGGTCAAGGCGATCGCCATTCCCGGCGCGGTCGGCCAGATCCTGGTCGCCACCCTGCTGGGCTGGGGCCTTGCCTGGCTGATGGGCTGGCCGGTGATCCACGGCGTGGTGTTCGGCTTCGCGTTGGCCACCGCCAGTACCGTGGTGCTGCTGCGCGCAATGGAAGAACGCCGCCTGCTGGAAACCCAGCGCGGCAAAATCGCGGTCGGCTGGCTGATCGTCGAAGATCTTGCCTGCGTGCTGGCCCTGGTGATGATGCCGGTGCTGGCCGGCGTGTTCGGCCCAGATGCCGCCAATGAAACCCACACCGTCGGCAGCGTGCTGGCCAGCATCGGCTGGACCTTCGTGCAGCTGGGCCTGTTCGTGGCGGTGATGCTGGTGGTCGGCCGGCGGGTCATTCCGTGGATCCTGGAGCGCATCGCCGGTACCGGCTCGCGCGAACTCTTCACCCTTGCGGTGCTGGCCATCGCACTGGGCGTGGCGTTCGGCTCGGCCATGCTGTTCGGCGTGTCCTTCGCATTGGGCGCGTTCTTCGCCGGCATGCTGCTCAACGAATCCGAACTCAGCCACAAGGCCGCCAACGATTCACTGCCGCTGCGCGATGCCTTCGCGGTGCTGTTCTTCGTCTCGGTGGGCATGCTGTTCAACCCGGCCATCCTGGTCGAACACCCGTGGCAGGTGCTGGCCACCGCCGCCATCATCATGTTCGGCAAGTCCGCCGCCGCGTTTTTCATCGTGCGTGCGTTCGGCCACCCCAACGGCACCGCGCTGACCATTTCGGCCAGCCTGGCGCAGATCGGCGAGTTCGCCTTCATCATCGCCGGCCTGGGCGTGAGCCTGAAGATCCTGCCGCCCACCGGCCAGGCGCTGGTGCTGGCCGGTGCGCTGATCTCGATCATGCTCAACCCGCTGGTGTTCGGCCTGCTCGACCGCTGGCTGGTGAAGCACCAGGAGACCCCCGCCGCCGCCGTGGAAACCGAATTGCCGCCCGGCCCCTCGCTGGACCTGCACGACCACGCCATCGTGATCGGCTACGGCCGGGTCGGCAGCGCGCTGGCGCAGGTGCTGCGTGACCGCGGCGTGCCGGTGCTGGTGATCGATGACAACAAGGAACATGTGGCCGAAGCACACGCCGCCGGGCTGCCGGCGATCCGGGGCAGCGCCGCCTCCGACCGCGTGCTGGCCGAAGCCCATCCCGAACGCGCAAAGATCGCGGTGCTGGCCATTCCGCAGCCGCTGGAGGCGGGCGAAACCCTGGCCAAGCTGCGCGCGCTCAACCCGGGCCTGACCCTGCTGGCGCGCGCGCACAGCGACGCCGAGGTCAAGCACCTGCTCGAACACGGCGCCGACGGCACGGTGATGGCCGAACGCGAACTGGCGTACTCGCTGGCCGAAATGGTCATGGCCACCCCGCCCTACCGCAACATCGGCAAGCACACCATTCCGGTGGTTTAACGGGCCGCCAGCGGCACGCAGATGTCGGCGCGCAGGATCGTCTCGGGGACGTCCTCCGGGTCGTCCAGATCCGCAGCGCGTGTCGGATCTTGCGCACCTGAGGGCGGATCGTAGCGCTTCGGCGTCCTCCGTTGTGATGGCGATCCGGTCCTTAATGAGCACCGCGTTGCGGAAGCGGGCCCGGGTCTGGCAAACGCAACTACTCCCATGGGCAAGTCCGGCACGCGCGTGCACTGTGCATCGCACCGGCGCCCCGCCACCTGCACCGCAGCGGCCACGGCGCTCCCTCAACGAGGAGGTTGTTATGCCGCTCGATATTTCGTTGGTCCGCCGCGCCCAGGGCGAGTTCAACAACAGGATCGCGCAGCCGCGCGGAGTGCAGGCGCTGCCAGGCCGGACGGGCCCGTTGACGGTACGAAACGGCCAGCAATGGCTGGTTGCCGCACTGGCCCTATCCTCGGCGATGGCCATCGGTCGCATGCCGCCGCGCGGCGTGAGGGCGCCGGTGGGAGACCCGACGCCGTTGCCGGGCGCCAGGGCGCAGGGCGGCATCGACCACCAGGCCGTGCCGATGCTCGGCGATGCGCCAACGGCGCCCGTGGTCGCACTCGAACATATCGCCAATGGCGCCACGCTCGGCTGCATCGCGTCCCCCCGGCACTGTCCGCAGACGCTGGCCGCCAGCCTGCTGACCTACGGAGCGCTGACGGCCAGCACGATTGGAAGCGGTGTGTTGGGCTACGCACTGGGGCGTTCCACTGCGCCCGCAGCCGGCACCGAAGCGTCTCGCGAGTCATCCCCGTCCCTGCCGCAGTCGCTGTATGCGCTGCTGCCGGACGAGCAGCGCATGCAGCTGCTGCAGATCGTCCGCGACTGCGGCACCGATGCGGCGGCCTGCACCGCCCCGGCCATCCGGTCGCTGCTGCAGGAACTCCCTGAAGCCACCCGTCGGCAGATCATGGTGACGCTGGGCGTGGCCCGCCATGCTGAAACGCACACGCACGGCGGCTGGCCCGCCGGTGCCGACGCGGCCGCACTGGCCCCCATGCTGTCGTGGGTGGATTGGGCAGCAGACCTGCTGGGCAGCGTGATGAGCCCGGCGCAGGCGTGCTTCCAGCTGGATCTGGAGCAGATCGCGCAGGCCACACTGGATGCACAACAGCCGGGCATGACCGGTGCACAGCGCGAGGTGGCCGCCAACATCGCGCGTTTCGACACGCTTCGTGCGCTGTTCCGGCGCGACGGGCACACGCTGCAGCAGCTGCCGTTCTCCGGCAGCACCCGCGACTCCTTCGGCTTCGACCGGACCTATAACGGCTGCAATCTGATGCTGGAGTTTGCCGGCGCCGGCACCCCCCGACGCACGTTGATGGTGCTCGCCCATGGCGACATGACCGGCGCGCGCGAAGGCTCCAGCGGTGCCAGCGACAACGGCACCGGATTGGCTACGCTGCTGGCGCTGGCACGGAAGCTGGGCGCGGCAACGCTGCCCGACGGCGTTCGCGTCCAGCTGCTGGTGTCGGATCTGGAGGAGCACGGCATGCTCGGCGCCAAAGCCTTCGTCGAACGATGCCTGGCGCAGGCCGACTGCCCCGATGTGGCGCTCAATCTGGACATGACCGGGCGCGGCGACGGCATGACCTTGTCCGGCTCGGACCGCCACCACTTCTACATGGACGGAGATTCGCGTGCGCTGCAGCCACCGCCGGCTCCGGTCACCGCCGCCGAAGCGCAGCTGCGTGGGCTGCTCGAAGCGGCTGCCGGCGAGGTCGGGCTGACCGTGCATGACAGCGCGGGCTGGGTAATGCAGTCCGACCATGTTCCCTTCCAGCGCGACGGCGTGCCGGCGCTGGGAATGAACCTGGCCGATGCGGCCGACATCACCCTTGAACGCGACATGCAGCAGGCGCGTGCGCGGTTGTGGCTGGCCAATGCGGACGTGGACTGGAGCCGGTTCGAGCACTACCTCAATGGCACCCTGGGACCGGATGAGACGCAGGCGATGGAAACGCGGATGGACGCCATGGAACACGCCATGCACACCTACAAGGCGTTGCCGCTGTCACGCGCGATGGCCAACATCCACAACCGCCATGACCAGCTCGACCAGGTCGACCCGCATCGCGCCATGGCCGCGCTCGCCGTGATCGAGAACGCCATCGACGCGTGGTTGCACGCGTCGGCGCCCTGATAAAAACCCACCCCGGCCGGCCCGCACCGGCCGGGGTGGTCCCGCCTCACGCCTTGGCCAGCGCCTGCTCCAGATCGGCCAGCAGGTCGTCCACGTGTTCGATGCCGATCGACAGCCGCACGGTGTCTTCGCTCACCCCGGCGCGTTCCAGTTCCGCCGCATCCAGCTGGCGGTGCGTGGTCGATGCCGGATGGGTGGCCAGCGACTTGGCATCGCCCAGGTTCACCAACCGGGTAAACAGCTGCAGGGCATCCAGGAAACGCGCACCCGCCGCGCGGCCGCCCGGCAGGCCGAAGGTCAGCACGCCCGAGCCATGCCCGCGCAGGTAACGCTGAACCAGCGCGTGCTCGGGGTGGTCGGGCAGCGCTGCGTAGTTCACCCACGCCACCTTGGCGTGGTCCCGCAGGAAACCGGCAATGGCGAGCGCGTTGGCATTGATCCGGTCCAGCCGCAGCGCCAGCGTTTCGATGCCCTGCAGGATCAGGAAGGCATTGAACGGCGACAGCGCCGCGCCGGTATTGCGCAGCGGCACCACCCGGGCACGCCCGATGTAGGCCGCAGGACCCAGCGCCTCGGTATAGACCACGCCGTGGTAGCTCACGTCCGGCTCGTTGAGGCGGCGGAAGCGCTGCTTGTGTTCGGCCCACGGGAACCGGCCCGAATCCACGATCGCCCCGCCGACGCTGGTGCCGTGCCCGCCCAGGTATTTGGTCAGCGAGTGCACCACGATGTCCGCGCCGAAGTCGAACGAGCGCTGCAGGTACGGGGTGGCCACCGTGTTGTCGACGATCAGCGGCACTCCGTGCGCATGCGCGATGTCGGCCACCGCCTGGATGTCGGTGATGTTGCCGCGTGGGTTGCCGATGGATTCGACGAACACCGCCTTGGTGCGGTCATCGATGAGACCCGCGAACGCATCCGGATCGCGGTAATCGGCGAACCGGGTCTGGATGCCGAACTGCGGCAGGGTGTGCGCGAACAGGTTGTAGGTGCCGCCATACAACGCGCTGGACGCCACGATGTTGTCCCCCGCCTCGGCGATGGTCTGGATCGCGTAGGTGATGGCCGCCTGCCCCGACGCCAGCGCCAATGCGCCGATGCCGCCTTCCAGCGCCGCCAGGCGCTGCTCCAGCACGTCGGTGGTCGGGTTCATGATGCGCGTGTAGATGTTGCCTGGCACCTTGAGGTCGAACAGGTCCGCCGCATGCTGGGTATCGTCGAATGCGTAGGCCACGGTCTGGTAGATCGGCACCGCCACCGCGCGCGTGGTCGGGTCCGGGCGATACCCGCCATGCACGGCGATGGTTTCCGCTTTCCACGGCGGCAGCGAGGTGTCCGGTTCCGACATCGTGAGGTCTCCGCGCACGGTGCGTGCGAAAACGCACCATAGCCGAGCCCCACCGCGCCCTGTCATGCCGGTTGCTCATGAGCACCGTCTCTGTGGTGATGTGCAGGGTGCGTTTCGTACCAATCCTATGGGCGTTCTGCGCGCCCGTGGTCATGATCGCGCTCCGCCTGCGACGGCAGGCACCCGCACGACTGATAGTGGAGGTCACGCCATGCGTGCCGATGCCGTACAACAACACCGCCGCAGCGTGGGCGAATTCGATCGGTCGCTGCGCGGCCAACAGCCCCCGCAGGATCACGCCCGGCACCAGCGGTTCGGTAGCGCCCATCCACCGCTGCTGCGCGTGGGCAACGCGGGCGTGCTCACCCTTGCCGCGCTCTCCAGCCTGATCGTACCGGCGTCCGCGTCGGCCACGGCGCGCGCGGATTCGACGCCGCCGGTACGGCCGGCGCTGCTGCCTGGTGCGGGCGCGTCGCGGGGCGAGGCGTACCTGGCCGTGCCGGGGCAGGATCCATTGAACGGAATTGCTTCAGCGACCGCTGCGGGCTGCCTGTCGCGACCCCGCCAGTGTCCGCAACTCCTCGCCGGTGCCGCCGTCACCGCGCTGGGCGGTGCGCTCGTCGGCGGGTGGTTGGGCTACCAGGCTGGCCACCGCGCAGCCCGGGACGAGTGCACTACCCGCTTCGCGGGTCTCCCTGCCGCCGACTCGCAGGTCCAGACGCCGGAGACCGCCGATGGCCTGCCGGCGCCGCTGCGCTTCAACCCGGCTGACATCGACCCGGACCACCCGCCCTGCCAGTCGCTGTACGCACACATCAATTCCCGCTGGCATGCGACGGAGCAGCGGCCACCCGACCAGTCGCTGTGGAACATGCCGACGATGTTGCAGGAACGTTCGCTGGCGTTGCAGCGGCGGGTGGTGGAACAGGCCGCCAACCTGGACACGCCAACCCACGTGGAGAAGATCGTGGCCGATCTCTGGCGCACCGGCATGAACCAGCGCCAGATCAATGCCGACGGCATCGCACCGTTGCGGGCCGAGCTTGCGGCAATCGACGCCCTGCAGACGCCTGAGGCCATCGAGGCGCATCTGCACGCGCTCACCGCGGTCGGTCTCAACCCCGTGTTCGGGTTCGGCGTCGACCTGGACATGGACGCGCGCGACAGCCAGATCCCCTACGCCTTCCAGGGCGGCCTTGGGCTGCCGGACCGCAACTACTATCT